>JAGOGU010000238.1 GCA_017996515.1 Allobrachymonas sp. | reverse complement strand
TTTTCCGGCTGTCAACATGCCACGCACACCGGGCGCCACGCGTGTGACCTTCTCCAACCACAACGTGTCGGGCGTGCTGGGCCATGTGCTGTCCGTCCTGGCAGATGCCCAGGTCAACGTGATTGACATGGTCAACCGCAGCCGCGGTGATCTGGCCTATAACATCCTGGATGTAGAAAGCCGCCCCGAAGAAAGCGTGATTGCCGCAATTCAGAAGGTGGAAAACGTGATCCGCGTGCGCGTGATCTGAAACCAGCCCGGCACATCCGGTGCGCGAGCCTGCACAGGCTCGCGCCATCCTTTCCTTGCACAAGAGCGCTTGGATGGCTGTAACTGGATTCGAGACCCTGCAATCGGAATGCCCCAGTCTCTGCGGGCTGACAGGCGGTTAATCGTTGGCCGGCTCTTGCAGCGGCGCATCATCGCTCGTTCCCAAAATTTCCTGCGCCTGCGTATCCGGCAGGGCCTCGGCGCTGCGCAGCGCGCGCTGCATGGCGCGGTTGCGCACGTCGGCATGTTCCAGTGTGCGCAGAACGGTTTGCGTCTGGCTGCGGATTTTTCCCAGCACGTCCCCGAACTTGCCAAACTCAGTCTTGACGGCGCCCAGCACCTGCCAGACCTCGCTGCTGCGCTGCTCCAGCGCCAAGGTGCGGAAACCCATCTGCAGGGCATTGAGCATCACCAGCAAGGTGGTGGGGCCTGCCAGCGCAATGCGGAATTCGCGCTGCACCCCTTCCATCAGGCCGGGTCTGCGCAGGACTTCGGCATACAGCCCTTCGGTCGGCAGGAACAGGATGGCAAAGTCGGTCGTGTGCGGAGGCGCAAGGTAACGCTCACTGATAGTCCTGGCCTCCTGGCGGATGCGTGCCTCCAGTTGGCGGGCGGCCTGCTCGGCAGCGGGCGCATCGGCACACTGCTGGGCGGCGAGTAGCCGCTCATAGTCTTCATTGGGAAACTTGGCGTCAATCGGCAGCCACATGGGGCCGCCGTCCTCTCCCTTGCCCGGCAGGCGAATGGCAAAATCCACCGCGTGCCGGCTGGCAGGATGCACCTGCACCTGCGCGGCGTACTGGTCCGGCGTAAACACCTGTTCCAGCAGAGCGCCCAGCTGGGCTTCGCCAAAGATGCCGCGCACCTTCACGTTGGTCAGCAGGTGCTTGAGATCGCCTACGCCTTGGGCGAGGGACTGCATTTCACCCAGGCCGCGATGCACCATTTCAAGCCGTTCGGCCACTTGCTTGAAACTAGTGTCCAGGCGCGTCTGCAGGGTGGATTGGAGTTTTTCATCGACTGTCTGCCGCATTTCATCGAGCTTGGCGCTGTTGCTCTGCTGCAGTTGCGTCAGCTGCTCCTGTAACGTACTGCGCACTTCCGTCAGGCGGCGCGCATTGGCTTCGCTCAAGGCGTCGAGTTGTTGCGCCAGCGTATCCGACACCTGCTTCTGCATCTGGGCCAAGACGGTCTGGATGCCCTGCAATTGCTGCGTCTGGATGCGCGCAGACTCGGCGCCATGCTGCACCAGCCCGGTCTGGAACGTACCAAGTGCCTGCGCCTGCTCCTGGCGCGCGTCGCGCGCAGTCTCGGCCAGTTCACGGCGCAATTCACGCTCCAGCCGTTCGTTGCCCTGAAAAATCGCCGCCGCCAGCTCTTGCCGCAACAACTGGCTTGCCTCTGCATCCGGTTTGCGCAACCACAGCACTACCAGCCCGACCAGATTGATCAAGACGCAAAACGCCAACAACAAAAAAATCAGATGGTTATCAGACATGGGCGCAAGCGGGACAGGACACGACAGAAAAAGCCACCCGTGCGCCTCCTGCATAACAGGCGGCGCCGGGTAGCGGCCGCCATCTTATGACAGATCATTCCCCCTCATTTCTCCACGCCCGCAAAAGCACATCATCAAACCGTGCCGCCACAACCCGGAAGTCCCTCCATACAGCACCAGCAAACACATTTCGTTTCAATTAAATGACTCTTTTTGTTGCGCCGCACAAAATAAGGCTTGATTTTCTCTGTGCGAACACTATACTTCTATTCATGTTGCACCGCAGCAAATATATTGAAGTGATACCGATGCGGGCACAGGCGTTGGGTTAATTTCAGGCCAACGCCAAACAAGCCGCCGCAAAGGCGTCCACCACTTGATAAGGAGTAGATTCATGATGACCGTTGAACAAATCGCAGCCGCCAACAAGGCCAATATGGAAACCCTGTTCGGCCTGACAAACAAAGCCATTGAAAGCGTGGAAAAAATCATTGAACTGAACATGGCTGCCACCAAGGCCGCTTTCAATGATGTGACTGAAACAGCGCAAGCCGCCCTGGGCGCCAAGGACGTGCAAGAATTGCTGGCTGTTCAGGCCCGCATGATGCAGCCGCTGGCTGAAAAAACCGCTTCCTACGGCCGCCATTTGTATGAAATCACAGCCAACTCCACAGCCGAGCTGGGCAAGGTGATGGAAGCCCAGACCCAGGAGACCCAGCGCAAGATGGGCACCCTGGTTGACAACATGGGCAAAAACGCCCCCGCCGGCAGCGAAGCCAGCGTCGCCATGATGAAAAACATGGTATCGGCCGCCAACACGGCGTTCGACTCGGTACAAAAAGCCGTGAAGCAAGCTTCCGACATGGCCCAGAACAACTTCAACACCATCACCAGCACGGCAGCTGCCGCTGCCAAAACC
>JAGOGU010000237.1 GCA_017996515.1 Allobrachymonas sp. | reverse complement strand
TCGTGCACGCCGATGTGGATGTGCGCTTCGTAATTGCGTAAAAACAGCCGCCGGCAATGCAGGGCCAGTTGTTCGCTCCAGTGTGCTGCGTGCATAGGGTGGGACTCGGTGTCAGGGGGCAAAAAAGGGCGTGTTCAGACGGGTAGATGCTGCTTGAGCAGCTCGTCCACCACAAACAGAATGTCACGCGGCAAGGGTACCAGATGCTGGCCGTTATCCACGCACAAGGTGGCGCCGGTGATGGCGGGCGTTTGCGCCAGAAACACGCAAGTGCGGGCCACATCTTGCGGGTGGATGGGGCGGCGCAGCAGGTTGGCGTGGCTGGCGGCGGCGAAATTGTCTGCCTGCTGCGGGCCACTTTGAAACAGCAGGCCGGGGGCCACGCCACATACCCGCATACGGGGCGCCAGTGCCTGCGCTTGCAGGGATACGGCGCGCTCCAGCGCCAGTTTGCTGGTGGTGTAGCTGAAATAGTCCGGGTTGAGGTTGAAGACCTTTTGATCCAGCACATGGATGGCGCAGCAGGCCGCAATGGCGTCTGCCGGATGTTGTTGCGCCATCAGTCGCGCCAGATCCAGCGGAGCCAGCAGATTGACGCCGATTTGCTGCATGGCCAGTGCCTCGGTGTAGTTCTCGCCCGTATCCGGCATGAAAAGCGATGCGTTATTCACCAGCGCCTGCAAGGGCCCCCACTGCGTGGCGATGTGCTGCATCATGGCGCGGCGCGCTGCGGGGTCGGCCAAGTCGGCCTGCACCAGTTCCAGGTGGGCGCCTTGCTCCTGCAGCTCTTGCTGCAAGGCCTGCGCATCGGCTCGGCTGCTGTTGAAGTGGCACAACACGCGCCAGCCAGCAGCGGCAAAGGCGCGGCACAGTTCAGCGCCCAGGCGGCGCGCGCCACCGGTTACAAGAACGGTTGGAGGGCAAGGCGCCTGCGCGGCGTTGCCCTGCGCAGAGGCATGTGAGGCAGAGTGATTCATGCTGCAATGGTAGCGCTGGATGCGGCCCGGGTGCATGGACTGGAAGAGCGGGCTGGCGCAAGTGTGCACTTGGACTGGAGCAGGGTGATAAAAAACCGATGGGGAATACAAAAATGCATTGCCATGTCGGGGCTAGAATGGCACAATTTGTCACGAAGTATTCATTTTTGGCGAAAGTGATCGTTTTTGGTGTGCTTTTGGCGTAAGCGCGCAGCGGCACAGGGGTTGATCAACAGCAGGGTGGAAGCATGGCGAATTTGCTGATAGTGGAAGACGATGCCTTAATGCAGGAAACGTTGACCGAGCAGTTGGGGCGCGCTGGGCATACCATTACCACGGTCAAAAGTGGCGCAGCGGCTCAGCAACTGATGGAGCGCCAGCGGTTTGATGCCTTGGTGCTGGATTTGGGGTTGCCTGCCATGGGCGGTGCCACCTTGCTCAAGTGGGCGCGGCAGCGGTTTGGCGCCATGCCCATCATGATCGTGACCGCGCGTGACGGTGTGGATGACCGCGTGCAGGGACTGAATGCAGGTGCCGACGACTACTTGACCAAGCCGTTTGACATGAAAGAGTTGCATGCGCGGATTGAAGCGCTGCTGCGGCGCGCGCGCTTGCCCGCCTTTGGTGGCTCGCTGCAGATCGCTGCGGGGCAGGGCAAGCGTTTGCGGCTGGATCCGCAACTGCCGTTGGCCTGGGTGGGTGACGATATTCTGGAACTGACTCAACGCGAATGGGCGCTGCTGTCGCTGCTGGTGGCGCGGACGGGGCAAGTGGTAAGCCGCGAAGATGTGTTGGCCGTGTGGCAGCACGACACGTCGGAATCTGCGGGCGCTTCTGGCTCCAACGCGCTGGAGGTATATATCCACCGGCTGCGCCGCAAGCTGGCGGACACCGGCATTCAAATTCGCAATGTGCGCGGATTGGGCTACACCCTGACAGCGGCTGAATAATCCATCCGTCTCGCACGGCCTGCGAAGAACAGGCTGGTGTCGCATACACAAAAGGCTCGCCATGTACGAGCCTTTTGTGTGGGAGTGCGCTGTACTTGGGTTTGCTGCTTGAGGGTATTCACAGCGCCCGGCTGCGCGCCAGCGGTGGGTTGCGGCTGAAATAGCCCTGAATGCCGCGCAGCAGCATATCGGCCATGCGCGCCTGAAAGGTGGAGCTGCGCAATTGCCCTTCTTCGGTCGGGTTGCTGATAAAGGCGGTTTCCACCAACACGCTGGGAATGTCGGGCGCTCTGAGCACGGCAAAACCGGCCTGCTCCACACGGGGTTTGTGCAGGCGGTTGATTTTGCCGATTTCGCCCAGCATGGCGCTGCCCAACGTGAGGCTGTCGCGAATTTGTGCGGTGGTGCTCAAATCCAGCAGGGCGCGCTGCACGGTGGCATCGCGGCTATTGACGTTGATGCCGCCGATCAGATCAGCCTGGTTTTCTTTGTTGGCCAGCCAGCGCGCGGCGGTGCTGCTGGCACCACTGCGGCTGAGCGCGTACACGCTGGAGCCATTGGCCTGGGGCGTGGTGAAGGCGTCGGCATGGATGCTGATGAACAGATCGGCCTGCACGCGCCGCGCTTTTTGCACCCGGGTGTTGAGGGGCACGAAATAGTCGCCGTCGCGCGTGAGATAAGCGCGCATGGGGTTGTTGCCCACGCGGCTGTTGTTGATGCGCGCTGCCAGCAGCCTGGCAATGTTCAGCACCACATCTTTT
>JAGOGU010000236.1 GCA_017996515.1 Allobrachymonas sp. | reverse complement strand
TTGTTGGAGAGTGCGCTGCAGGCCAACGGCCTGGCGCTGGTGCGTGATGCACGCGGCACCTACCACGTAGGGCGCCCCGACGCGCTCAAGGGCGTGGGCGGCAACGTGCGCCAGGCGGGCAACGGCCCCCTGCCGCCCGGCTACGGCGCCATCGTCGTACCCCTGCAATACATTGGCGCAGCTGAAATGGCCGCTATCTTGCGGCCCATGATGCAAGGTGAGTCGCTCGTGCGGGTCGATAGCCTGCGCAACCTGCTGGTGCTCGCGGGTACGCGCACGCAGGCCGAAGGCTGGCTCGACCTGGTGGCTACCTTCGACGTGGACCTGCTCAAAGGCATGTCGGTGGGCGTTTTTCCGCTCAAGCACGCCTCCGTCAAAGAGGTCGAGGCGGCACTCAATCTGGTCAGCGGCGGCGGCGCGCCCGCAGCTGCAGGTGCGGGCGCTGCCACAGGCCGGGGCAGCACTGCCACTGCCGGCACCACGTCCGCCGCTGCGCCAGGTGCCGCGTCAGCCTCGCTCGGCGAGGCCAACCCGCTCTTTGGCGCGTTGCGCATCATGCCCATCGAGCGGCTCAACAGCATTTTGGTGGTCACCCCCCGTGCGGCGTATCTGGACGAAGCGCGCCGCTGGATCGACAAGCTCGACCAGCCGAGCGATAACAACGCCGAGCCCCAGCTCTTCATTTACCCGGTGCAAAACGTCAATGCCCGCCATCTGGCAACGGTGCTGAACGGCATCTTTGGCGGGCAGGCCGCTGGCACCAATGCCAATGCCAGCAGCGGCGTGGCCCCGGGCCTGGGCAACGCAACAGGCAGCTCTTACGGGCAAAGCGGCTTTGCCGGCCCGTTTGGCAACGCCAGCCCCATTGGCGGCAATGCACTGGGCAGCAGTCTCACCGGTTCAGGCGCTGGCGGCTTGGGCATCCGGGCTGCGGGCCTGCAGGCGGGCGGCACCGGCAATCTCGGGTCACGAAACACCCAAACCGGCACGGGGCAGGCGCCCGCCAGTGCCAACCTGGGCAGCATCCGCGTCATGGCCGACGACTTGAATAACTCGGTGCTGGTATGGAGCAGCAAAGCCGAATATGCCAAGATCGAAGCCACCCTGAAGCGGCTGGACCTGCCCCAAACCCAGGTGCTCATCGAAGCCAGCATTGTCGAGGTCACACTGGGCGACGACCTCGAATATGGCCTGCAGTGGGCGTTTAGCGACAACCGCGCCACCACCGGCTACACCGGCAGCGGCGCGCTCAACGGCATCGGCGGCTCTGCTACCGCAGGTGTGCTTGGCAGTGCGCTCACCGGGTTTTCCTATGCCCTCAAGAACCCGGCCGGCAACGTGCGGGCCGTGCTCAATGCGCTGGCGCAAAAAACCTCTGTCAAGGTCATCGCCAGTCCGTCGCTCATGGTGCTCGACAACCACTCGGCCTCCATCATGGTCGGCACGCAAACGCCTATCCAGGCTGGCACCACCAGCAACCTTGAAGGCACCGTTACCACCACCAACATCCAGTACAAGGACACCGGTGTGAACCTCATGGTGACGCCATCGGTCAACTCCGGCAACATTGTCACCATGCAGGTGGACCAGTCCGTCACCGATGTGGGCGAAAAAGACCAGGTTTCGGGGCAGCGTGGCTTTCTTCAGCGCCAGCTCTCCAGCAAAGTGGCCGTGCGCTCGGGTGAATCCATCGTCATGGGCGGGCTGATTCAAGAGCGCAGCAGCAGCTCAAAATCGGGCGTGCCCATACTGCATTCGCTGCCCGTGGTGGGCAATCTTTTTGGTGCAACCTCCAAAGAGGGTGCCCGCACCGAATTGCTGGTGGTGATTACGCCACGCGTGGTGCGCTCTGACATCGATATCCGCGAAGTGAGCGACGACTTGCGTGACCGCATGAAAGGCTTGCAGCGCATTGAAGTGCTGCAAAATAACAACAAGTCAGTGCCGCCCGATTCCAATCCGTTGCAGTCCATTTCCCCCCAGTAAACCTGTTTATCTACACGAAGGAGCATCAGACCCCCATGGCAAAACACATGCTTGGCCGCCGCAGTGGCGCATTCACCCTGGCACTGGGTGCACTCACCTTGGCTGGCTGCGCCGCCTTTGCCCCCGCCACCCCCGAGCAGGCCGTGCAGCAGCGCGCCACCGCGTATTGGAAGGCCCGCGTGGCGGGGCAAGTGGACAAGGCGTATGCGCTGTCCATCCCCTCTTACCGCAAGCTGCGCACCGAGGCGCAATTCAAGCAGCAGTTTGGCGCTGGCGCCAGTGTGGAAGGCGCGGAAGTCAACAAGGTCACCTGCGAAGCAGAAAAATGCACCGCACGAATCAAAATCAGCGTCAAACCGGCATTGATGGGTCTAAAACTCGATACCATCGCGACCTACCTGGATGAGGTGTGGTTGCTCGAAGACGGTCAGTGGTGGCATTACCAAGAACCTTGAGAATGGCAATCGCCGCAGCGTACCGAGGGATGAATTGCTGCGCCTCAATTATGGTGTTGCATTTTGTCAACATCGCTGTGTTTTACAAACTTTGCGGTTTTGATCCCCTAACGCGCTGTGCTACCATTCCTCAGCGTAATCAATCGTGGTAGTTGCGCTTACCAACTTTTTTAACTGGAGTTCTTGATATGAAGAAAAATGTTCTGGCCCTGAGCATTGCTGCCATGATTGGTGGCCTGGGCTTTGCAG
>JAGOGU010000235.1 GCA_017996515.1 Allobrachymonas sp. | reverse complement strand
GGCAGCCACCAGGGCAGGCCAAAAAGACGATGTTTGGCTGCTGTCAAAAAAGCCCGCCACAATCAGCCCTGTGGCCGTGCAACCCAAGGCCCAGGCCCATGGCGTGGTGCGCACCATCAACTGGGTGGACATGCTGCGCCACAAGGCCAGCAGGCCCAGCGCCAGCCCGAGCGTGGCCATGAGCAGGCATAGCGAAGAAAAGCCCAGCGGCAAGCCCCACCAGGAGCCCAGATCAGAAGAGGATTCGTTGTTGCGCAGGCCGATCAGCAAAAAGAGCGCGCTGGGCAGCATCTGCAACAGAATGAAGAGGCCAAACAAGCGTTTAATGACCGAGGAATTGTTGTTGGCGGCGTTGGCATCCATGGTGTGCAGGCGGCTGGCCATGAGGCCGCAATGCAGCGCCAGCCCGCCCAGGATGGCGGCCAGCAGCAAGAGAATGACGCGCGGCGGGTTGTCGGTGGCCGTCAGGCCGCTGATCAGTACCACGGCTGCGCAGAGGATGCCGCCAAACCAGGGATAAATGCTGGCGCCCAGCAGCTTGCCCCAGGCCATTTGCCAGGGTGAAAGGGCCGAGAGGCGCTGCTGATCCCAGGTGCGTTCGGCCACTTCGCTGTTGATGCTGGCCAGCACAGCAAAGCTGCCCCAGGCGCCGACCAGCGCAGCACCGATCACAGAAAACACGATCAGCAAACCGCGAGCCATGTCTTCTGCCTCACTCAACGTGACGGTGAGCGCGCCGATAACGGCCAGCACCAACGGCATGAGGATGAGACGCTGCGGTGACAGCTCCAGCCACAGATTACGTCTGAATTCGGGGTTCTTCATCAACATGGTGTGCTTTCTGGGATCAGTGCAAGGGGAGATCGGGCGGTGTGGCCAAGCTGCGGGCGTAGTTTTCTTGCAGGGTTTGGCGGACTTCGTGGAAAGAAATAACGGGCACTTGCTGTTGCACCAAGGTGGCCAGCAATTGCGCGCGCGCCTGCATATCGTGCGCGGGCAGCAATACCGTGGTGATGGTGTGGCCGCTGGGGTCGAGGCGTACCACTTCGTGCCCTTGCAGCAGTTGCGCCAGTTGGGGGGCGGGGCCTGCCAGTTGAATGCCCATCACGACTTTGGGCTGGCCGCCCGTTCTTTCCGGTGTGGCGCTGAGGCTGTTGTGGCTGGTAATGCGCCCTTCACGAATCGACAGAATGTGGGTGGAGTATTCATCCAGTTCGCTCAGAATGTGGCTGGAAACCACCAGCGTCATGCCCTGCGCATGCAATTGCCGAAACAGCTGCGAAAGATGGCTGCGCGCTTCCGGATCCAGCCCGCTGGCGGGTTCATCCAGCAACAGCACCTGAGGCTCGTGCACGATAGCCTGCCCAATAGCCAGACGTTGGCGCTGTCCGCGCGACAGGTTGGACGCCAGCGAGGACAGTTTTTTGCTCAAACCCAATTGCGCGGCAACCGTTTGAACGCGCGCGTTGATTTTGCTTTCTGGCAGGCCCTGTGCGGCGGCGGCATAGTGCAGGCATTGTTGCACCGTCAGTTGCTGATACAGGCCAAAAAAGTCCGACAGATAGCCCAGCTTCTTGTGCACCTTGCGGGGGTGCTCTTGCACATCAATACCGGCAACGGTGATCTTTCCGGCCAAAGGCTCATCCAGGCCGGCCAAACAACGCAGCAGGGTCGATTTGCCCGCTCCATTGGGGCCGACCAAGGCAGTGACCGTGCCGGGTTGAATGTGCAGGCTGATGCCGTGCAGGGCGCGGTGGCCGGGGTAGTCGAACACCAATCCTTCAACGCGAATCATGTGGGGGTTCCTGGCGTGAGTGAAAGTTTCTGCAAACGAACAATGGTAATTCGAACCCCGCCCTCTAGGTACAACGAGCCGCAAAAAAGTACCAATGATTCATGCACCAATTTCGAAGGCGACGCTCCTTTTGGGCAGGCGTGGATTTTTATGAGGCGCGCCTCGCACCCAAGCGAAAACAACCAAAACATGATGATGGATGTTTTTTTGTCTCTTTAAAGCGACCTTTGGGGCTTGTTTTTTAAGGAAAACGTTCGCTCTTCTTGCCTCTGCAGCAACACTCAATTACATTTTTGCGTATTTTGAAATATATCTTGGTGCGTGTTGGGCATCCGGGGCGATTTTGCGGGAACTGGTCACAAGTGTCGATAAAAAGAGTCGAATCCATGGAAGTTTTTTCTCAAACAAAGCTGCGTAGCACCTTGGCTGCAAGTCTGCTTGTGGCGGGCAGTGCGGCATGGGCGCAGCCTGTTGTACCGGCAGGGTTGGATGCGGAGCTGGAGCCAAGGCGAGCGCTGGAGCGCCAGATGCAGCAACAGCAACGCCTGCAAGAAGAACAAGCGCAGCGGCAACGCAGGCCACGCAGGCTTTGGAGAAAGAACAAGCGCAAGCGCCTGCCAGCCATGGCGATGCGCCTTTGCCAGAAAACGAAGCGCCGTGCTTTGCGATCCGGCAAGTCCGGCTGACGGGCCCTGCCGGAGCCCCGGTTCCCGCCGCCTTGCTGCGTGGACTGCCACAGGCGCTCGGTCAGCGCACAGAAACCCGCGCAGGCCGCACGCACACCGTCATGGATGCGCCCGAGGGGCGTTGCCTGGGGGCGCAGGGCGTCAACATTGTGCTGGCGCGCGCGCAAAACCACCTGATTGCGCGTGGCTACATCACCAGTCGGGTCTTGGCGCCGGAGCAAGACCTGAAGCAAGGCGAACTCACAC
>JAGOGU010000043.1 GCA_017996515.1 Allobrachymonas sp. | reverse complement strand
CGCTATCCAACAAGCGCGCGAAGACGATCTGAAAATCAATCCCACCAGCCTGCTGCAATAAGGTCTCGCACAGGCGGCGCACACACCGTTGTTGCGCTGCCTGGCCCCTTTTGCACATTGTTGTGTGCCCCAAAGGCCATCTGCGCATTCGCCAGATCGGCCTTTTGTTTTGTCTTTTGTCCATGCGGCAACAAAAGCGCAGCGAGGCCGTATCATGTCGATAACGGTTTGAGCGGCGGCATATCCACACGGCTATGCGTCGTCACTTCGCACGGCGGGCAACCGATTCGCCTGCTTTGTGCTACTGTTCCTCTCAAGCCCCTATCTGGAGGAGTATTCCCATGCTGAACGATTACCGCACCCACGCCGCCGAACGCGAAGCGCTCGGCATTCCCCCGCTGCCGCTGGATGCCAAGCAAACCGCCGAGCTGATCGAGCTCATCAAGAACCCGCCCGCCGGTGAAGACACGGCCTTTTTGCTGGACTTGCTCACCTACCGCGTGCCGCCCGGCGTGGACGATGCGGCCAAGGTCAAGGCATCGTTTTTGGCTGCCGTGGCGCATGGCGATTTGAAAGTGGGCTTGATCTCCAAGGCCAAGGCCACCGAGCTGCTGGGCACCATGGTGGGCGGCTACAACGTGCACCCGCTGATCGAGCTGCTGGACGACGCCGAGGTGGCGGGCGTGGCCGCTGACGCGCTGAAGAAGACGCTGCTGATGTTCGACTTCTTCAACGACGTGGCCGCCAAGGCCAAGGCCGGCAACGCCAAGGCCAAGGAAGTCATGCAGAGCTGGGCCGACGCCGAGTGGTTCACCAGCCGCCCCAAGGTGGCCGAGAAAATCACCGTCACCGTGTTCAAGGTGCCGGGCGAAACCAACACCGACGACCTGTCGCCCGCGCCCGACGCCTGGAGCCGCCCGGACATTCCGCTGCACTACCTGGCCATGCTGAAGAACACCCGCCCCGACGCGGCCTTCAAGCCCGAGGAAGACGGCAAGCGCGGCCCCATGCAGTTCATTGACGACCTGAAGAAAAAAGGCCATCTGGTGGCCTACGTGGGCGATGTGGTGGGCACCGGCTCCAGCCGCAAATCGGCCACCAACAGCGTCATCTGGGCCACGGGCCAAGACATTCCCTTCGTGCCCAACAAGCGCTTTGGCGGCGTGACCCTGGGCGGCAAGATCGCCCCCATCTTCTTCAACACGCAGGAAGACTCCGGCGCGCTGCCCATCGAGGTGGACGTGTCCAAGATGGAAATGGGCGACGTGCTCGACATCTACCCCTACGCGGGCAAGATCGAGAAAAACGGCGCCAAGATTGCCGACTTCACGCTCAAGAGCGACGTGCTGCTGGATGAGGTGCAGGCCGGCGGCCGCATCAACCTCATCATTGGCCGCAGCCTGACGGCCAAGGCCCGCGAAGCCCTGGGCCTGCCTGCGTCCACCGAATTCCGCCTGCCCCAGGCGCCTGCCGCATCCAAGGCCGGCTTTACCCTGGCGCAGAAGATGGTGGGCCGCGCCTGCGGCCTGCCCGAGGGCCAAGGCGTGCGCCCTGGCACTTACTGCGAGCCGCGCATGACCACCGTGGGCAGTCAGGACACCACCGGCCCCATGACCCGCGACGAGCTCAAAGACCTGGCCTGCCTGGGCTTCAGCGCCGACATGGTGATGCAGTCCTTCTGCCACACCGCCGCCTACCCCAAGCCCGTCGACGTGAAAACCCACCGCGAGCTGCCGGCCTTCATCAGCAACCGTGGCGGCGTGGCCCTGCGCCCCGGCGACGGCGTGATTCACAGCTGGCTCAACCGCCTGTTGCTGCCCGACACCGTGGGCACGGGCGGTGACTCGCACACGCGCTTCCCCATCGGCATCAGCTTCCCTGCTGGCTCCGGCCTGGTGGCCTTTGGTGCCGCCACCGGCGTGATGCCGCTGGACATGCCCGAGAGCGTGCTGGTGCGCTTCAAGGGCGAGCTGCAACCGGGCGTCACCCTGCGTGACCTGGTGCACGCCATTCCGCTGTATGCCATCAAGGCGGGCCTGCTCACCGTGGCCAAGGCGGGCAAGAAAAACGTCTTCTCCGGCCGCATCCTGGAAATCGAGGGCCTGCCCAAGCTGAAGGTGGAACAAGCCTTCGAGCTGTCCGACGCCAGTGCCGAGCGCAGCGCCGCCGGCTGCACCATCAAGCTCGACAAAGAGCCCATCATCGAGTACCTCAAATCCAACGTGGTGCTGATGAAAAACATGATTGCCGACGGCTACCAGGACGCCAAGACCCTGGCCCGCCGCATCGAGAAAGTGGAAGCCTGGCTGGCCAACCCGCAACTGCTGGAAGCCGACAAGGACGCCGAATACGCCGCCGTGATCGAGATCGACATGAACGAGATCACCGAGCCCATCGTCTGCTGCCCCAACGACCCGGACGACGCCAAGTTTCTCAGCGAAGTGGCCGGCGCCAAGATCGACGAAGCCTTCATCGGCTCGTGCATGACCAACATCGGCCACTTCCGCGCCGCTGCCAAACTGCTGGGCGGCCAGCGCGACATTCCCGTCAAGCTGTGGGTGGCCCCGCCCACCAAGATGGACCAGAACGAGCTGATCAAGGAAGGCCATTACGCTGCCTTTGGCACCGCAGGCGCCCGCACCGAAATGCCCGGCTGCTCGCTGTGCATGGGCAACCAGGCGCAGGTGCGCGAAGGCGCCACGGTGATCTCCACCAGCACGCGCAACTTCCCCAACCGCCTGGGCAAAAACACCAATGTGTACCTGGGCAGCGCCGAGCTGGCCGCCATCGCCTCGCGCCTGGGCAAGCTGCCCACCAAGGCCGAGTACTTGAAGGAAATGGGCGTGATCGACGTCGACAAGGCCAGCGTGTACCGCTACATAAATTTCAACGAAATTCCGGAGTACGCCGAAGTGGCCGAGGGACGTAAAAACGCGCTGGAGCAGCATCCGTAAGCGGCCCCCTGTGTGGGCTGCGCTGCTCGTCTGCGCGTGGGGTCATGCTTTGCCCCCTCTTATCCCCTCGCCCGCTGGCGAGAAGAACAAGGAGGGGGTGAAGGAAGGCTGGTCGTTTGTGGTTGGGAACACGGGCTGTGTTTTCCCCTCTTCACCCCCATCCTGACCTTCCCCCGCTGGCGGGGGAAGGCATGGCCTTCCGCGAACATTCAGGTTTGCGGGCACGCAAAAATTGATTGCAGGCAGTCGCACAGTGGGCGCGGGGTTTTTACAATAGCGCGCACCTCGTGTATGTGTTTTGATTTTTTTGACTGATACAAGGAAGAAACAACATGGCAGACTTCAACCAAATTCTCGATGCCGGTGATGTGGACGGCGGCATCATCAACGTGGTGATCGAAATCCCGCAAGGCTCCAACCACAAGATCGAGTGGGATCGCAAAAACGCGGTGATGAAACTCGACCGCGTGGAGCCCCTGACCTTTGCCAAGCCCACCAACTACGGCTTTATTCCGCAAACGCTGGATGAAGACGGCGACGAGTTGGACGCCCTCATCATCACCGACACCCCACTGCCCACAGGCATCTACATGGAAGCTAAAGTGATTGGTGTGATGAAGTTTATGGACGATGGCGAAGTGGACGACAAAGTGGTGGTCGTGCCCGCCGACGACCGCCACACCGGCAACGCCATCAACAGCCTGGACGACCTGCCCAAGCAGCTGATCAAGCAAATCGAATTCCACTTCAACCACTACAAAGACCTGAAAATACCCGGCACCACCCAAGTGACCAAGTGGGGAGACATCACAGAAGCCAAAGCCGTGATTCGCGAATCGCAAGCCCGCTGGAAGGCGCTGTAAAGCACGCGCTGCACCGCCGGCAACCAGGCCAGCTGAAGGCGTATTCAGCTGGCTTTTTTCTGCTTTGGATGTGAATAGCCGCTGTGTTCAAAAAGAACATGGCAAAAAACGGCGGCGGTAAAACATGCCTACGTCCGCTGGCTGCATGCGCTTTCAGTCAATAAAAAGGCGTAAAAACACGCTGAAGCAGTGCCTCTGAAACTGAAGTTTGTAGTTAGAATATCAAAAGAAATGTTTTTCAAAAGGAGGTTTTTTCATGAATACTACCCCCCTTACACCAGATAGCGTGCTTGCTGCGCCCACCCACCCCGAACAGGCTCCTGATGCCTATGATTGGCGCAACGACCCGCAATTGAGCGAGAAGTGGAAAAAACGTTTTGCTTTTTACGATAGCCTGCCTCCGGCAGGCACATCGCCGTTTAGCAGTCCGCCTGGCATGTCAGAAGCCTTGAAAAAGCTCACGTTCATGGAACGCATATTGGTTCAGCAAAATTTTCTTGGTTTTTTCTTCACCTTTATTTATCTGATCTTTCTCAAACTGTGGAAGCAGGCAGCTATGGCGTTCGGTTTCCTCCTCGTTGTGGGCGTTACAGGCGGGATGCTGGGTTTGTCTGACAACTTCCTGCGGGCTATTGGCTTAACCTTTGGGTTTCTTGTTTCCACGCGCGTCAATTACTGGTATTTCTTGAAAAAAGCCAAGGGCAAAGACATTGGCTGGATGATCTGAACGCCTATTCAAAAGCTCTGACGCTGAAAACACGCTTTGGCGCATGCACCGCCCATGAAAAAGCCCCGTACCTTTCGGTCGGGGCTTTTTATTGCTTAAGCTGAAGAGCTTGTACTGAAGGCGCTGCGTTTTTGGAAGGAAGCGCAAACGCCCGCCTTGCATCTTTACGCCTTGTGCTTGTTTCTCGCGCCACCCTGGCGGGCTTTGAGGCGCGGGTTGGATTTGCAGATGACGTAGATGCGGCCGCGGCGGCGCACGACTTGGCAATCGCGGCTGCGGTTTTTGGCTTCTTTCAGGGATGAAAGGACTTGCATGGTTTTTTCCTCCTGACTGCTGGATAGAACGCGCTGCATCCCTCTACGCTTTGGCGCATGCCGAAGATACGCACATCAGATAGATAAAAGGATGCAGGGGCAGATATTCTAAATGCGAACCAATCTTATTAAATGCAGAAAGAAGTACATGCAAGCTGTTTTTTTGATGCCTGCGGACTCGCGGTGAACCCGGTTCAGCGGCGACCTGAGCAAGCCGCGCAAGGACAAGAGCAAAGGCAAGCACCAACGCTAACAACGGGCACTGCGCAAATGCTCTGCGCCATGTCTTTCCAGCAGCCCGCATCCAGCGGGCCGTGCGCGAGCAGATGGGCACAACGCGCGGTTGTGCGACATCTTGGAATGGTTGGACATTTTTCTTTTTGATCAGCCCACCAAGCCAACCACGGATGACGGCTATGACCGATTGGAACCACATTGCGCCCGTGCGGCGCTTGCATGCTGCACCACGCATGGCCTGCCGCACAGGCGCATGCTTAGAGAAGATCGCCAAGCCTGCGCGTGCAAGCGCCCGTCATCACGCTGCCGCGGCGCGGCGCAGGCGGTCGGCCACGGCTTCCCACTCGGGCGCGGTGGATACGGGTTCTACCCAGATCAGGGTCATGCCTTGTTCGTCAAACGCGCGCAGGCGGGCGAACAGTTCGCGCGCGGCTTCTTCGGCGTTGCCGGGCATGGTGGCCAGCCGCACTTTGCTGGCGTTGCTGCGCAGGGGGGTGCGGCTCCAGATGCCGATGGCGGGCGCATCGTTGCCCAGCAGGTCGAGCGCGGCCTGCATGTCTTTGGCTTCCATGATGCGCAGTTTGGCGCGCGGCGCGTAGTGCGCCAGCAAAGTGCCGGGCGCTTGCGGCGCAGCTGTGGCGGATGTTGCCGTGGCGGCAGGCTGCACGCGTACATGCAGTTTGTCGAAGATGGCTTGCGGGGTGATGGCGCCGGGGCGCAGCAGCACGGGCGTGCCGCGGCTGCAATCGATGATGGTCGATTCAATGCCCACGGGGCAAGCGCCTGCATCGAGCACGGGCAGGTCTGGGCCAAATTCTTGCTGCACGTGCAGCGCCGTTGTGGGGCTGACGTGGCCGAAGCGGTTGGCGCTGGGCGCGGCCAGCCCGGGTACGCCGCGTGCTTTCAGCGCCTGCAAAACGGCCTGTGCCGCAGGGTGCGCCGGGCAGCGCAGGCCGATGGTGGCATGTTGTCCGGCTGCGGCGTTGGCCACATCGGGCCGGCGCGGCACGATCACGGTGAGTGGCCCGGGCCAGAAGGTTTGCATCAGCGCGGCGGCATGGTCGGGCAGTTGCTGCAAAAAGCCTTCTGCGGCAAAGTGCTCGGCCGCAGCGGCATCGGCCACGTGCACGATGAGCGGGTGCCCCACCGGGCGGCCTTTGGCGGCGTAGATGCGCGCCACGGCCTGGTCGTCGTCGGCGCGGGCGGCCAAGCCGTAAACGGTTTCGGTCGGCAGGCCCAGCAGGCCGCCTTGGGCAAGGATGTCGGCCGCTTGTTCGATGGCGGCGGGGTCGGATGCGGAAAGTAGCATGGCCGGTATTGTCCCACGCATCTTCCTGGAGTGTGCAGGCCCGTGCTGCAAAAACTGGCCGCAGAAGCGGTGCGCGGCACGTCATGCCTATACGTGATACGACTCACGATACGGCAACCTTGGGCGCGGCATCAAGCGGTTGCTTGGTGTACCATGGCAAGCAGTGTGGCTGGCAGCCTGTGGGGTCGCCAGCTTTTTTCCATATGTGATCCATTTTTACCCATGCTGGTGACCGTGTCTTGCCATGTCCTGCCACGCACCGCCAGCGTGCCTCATTCATGAAACGCGGTTTTTACTCCATCATGGCGGCGCAGTTTTTCAGCTCGCTGGCCGACAACGCCCTGTTCATTGCGGCGGTTGCCCTGCTGGGGCATGCCCACGAGCCTGACTGGAAAAAGGCCGCGCTGGTTCCGATTTTTGCGGTGTTCTATGTATTGCTGGCACCGTTTGTGGGCGCTTTTTCTGATGCGCACCCCAAAGGCCGCGTGATGTTCATGAGCAATGCCATCAAGGCCGTGGGCTGCCTGATGATGCTGTTGGGCGTGAATCCGCTGCTGGCGTATGCCGTGGTGGGGCTGGGCGCCGCCTCTTATTCGCCGGCCAAATACGGCATTCTGACCGAGCTGCTGCCCGCGTCGCAACTGGTCAAGGCCAACGGCTGGATCGAGGGGTTGACCATCATCTCGATCATCATGGGCACGGTGCTGGGCGGGCAACTGATTCACCCCAACCTGTTTGCACATTTGCAAAATGCGGGCTGGAGCGCCGCGCTGGTCAGCCCCTTCGGCTCGGCGCCGCAATTGGCCATTGCGTTGATCATGGGCGTGTACCTGATCGCTTCGCTGATCAATATGCGCATCCCCCATACCGGCGTGGCGATGATGCCGCTGCCCAAAAACATCTTCTCGCTGCTGCCCGATTTTTGGGGCTGCAACCGTCTCCTTTGGCGCGACAAGCTGGGGCAAATTTCGCTGGCAACCACCACGCTGTTTTGGGGCGTGAGCGGCAATCTGCGCTATCTGGTGCTGGCTTGGGCGGCGCTGGCGCTGGGCTATGGCGAAACGCAGGCGTCCATGCTGGTGGGCGTGGTGGCGGTGGGCACGGCCGTGGGGGCGGTGTGGGCATCTCTGCGCGTCAAGCTCGACCGCGCCACCGAGGTGATGCCGCTGGGTATTCTGATGGGGCTTGTGGTGCTGGCGCTGCTGCTGATCAAGAGCAAGGGCATGGCCATTCCCGTTTTTGTTCTGCTGGGCGGGTTGGGCGGCTATCTGGTGGTGCCGATGAACGCACTGCTGCAACACCGCGGCCATAACCTGATGGGGGCAGGGCGCTCTATCGCCGTGCAAAACTTCAACGAGCAAGCCTGCATTCTGGGGCTGGGCTTGCTCTACAGCCTGCTGACCAAATTCCACGTATCGGCTTTTGGCGCCATCGTTGTTTTTGGCCTGCTGGTGAGTGGCTGCATGGTGCTGTTCCAGCTCTGGCACTGGAGCAACTTGAAAAAACACCCGGCCGAGGTGCTGCGCCTGCTGCGCGAAGCGCGCGACGAGGGGCCGCTGGGGCATTGATGTGAACATCGGCTTGTTTTCCGATTTCGACTCCCTCTTTCAAAGCTGATTTCCGCAACAACCATACTCCGGCATTCCGCGCATCACATATCGACAGGTGTGCGGGTTCAACCAGTTGCTGTCATCCCTTCCATATGAAACAACGCACGACCGTTTTGCCGATTCTTGCCATTGCGCTCAACGCCATGCTCTGGGGCCTGTCGTGGTGGCCCTTGCACCAGTTGCGCGACCGCGGCGTGCATGGCCTGTGGGCCACTTTTCTGAGCTATATGCTGACGGTGGCCGTGGTGCTGCTGTGGCGCCCGCGCACCGTGGTCGAGCTGGCGGGCAACCGCTGGCTGTGGCTGCTGATGGTGACATCGGGCATCACCAACGCCTGCTTCAACTGGGCCATCAGCACGGGCGATGTGGTGCGCGTGGTGCTGCTGTTGTATCTGATGCCGGTGTGGTCGGTGCTGCTGACC
The DNA here is from genome assembly GCA_017996515.1 of Allobrachymonas sp. Classification (GTDB taxonomy): domain Bacteria; phylum Pseudomonadota; class Gammaproteobacteria; order Burkholderiales; family Burkholderiaceae_C; genus Brachymonas. Next base: position 1,332 of record JAGOGU010000043.1, on the reverse strand, counting down.
TGGGGGCTTTCGGGCGAAAGGCCGGGGCTGTTTACGCTGCTGCGCATCGCCGTGGCTCTTGTCGGGGTAATGCTGGTGCTGCAACCGACCGAAAACGCCTGGAACCAACTGGTGCTGCCTCTGCCACGCTCGCTGCCTGATGTGCTGGCGCTGATCAGCGGTTTTGCCTTTGCCTGCTCCAACGTGTTGCTGAACCGCCTCGGCAAAATCACATCTCCACCCAAAATTCTGGCCATGTTCAGCGGCTGCATGCTGCTCAGCTGCGTGCTGGCCGTCACGATGTGGCAACTGGGCATCGGCCAGGTGCAACTGCCGCCCGCCCTGGGCAGCTGGTACGGCTTTGTGGCCATAGCGGCCTTGCAGCTTGTGATCTGCAACCTCTGCCTGCAATACGGCGCGCCGCGCATGTCGGCCAATACGCTGGCCTTGCTGATGTCGCTGGAGGTCTTGTTTGCCGCCGTTTCATCCGCCATGCTGGGCGTGGGCACGCTGGATGCCCGCGTGCTGTTTGGTGGTGTGCTGGTGGTGGGCGCCGCCTTGCTGGAAGCCTACGACCATTTGAACAGTGCACGCTTGCAGGCAACCTCGCCGCCGCACGACGGGCTTGCCGGATAATGGCCGCATCCTGACCGTCTCGTTTTTTATCGACTCGCCCGGCAAGTGACCCACGCGCACAGCTGGGCTTTAGCTGATTGCTCGCCATGACATCTACCATCACCCGCTACCTCACCGGCATCACCACCACCGGCACGCCCCACCTGGGCAATTACGTAGGCGCCGTGCGCCCTGCGGTGCAATCCAGCCTGCGCGCCGATGTGCGCAGCTACTACTTTCTGGCAGACTACCACGCGCTGATCAAATGTGACGACCCCGCACGCATCCAACGCAGCACGCTCGAAATTGCCGCTACCTGGCTGGCTGTGGGGCTGGATCCCGAGCGCGTGACCTTTTATCGCCAAAGTGACATCCCCGAAATCCCCGAGCTGATGTGGCTGCTGACCTGCGTCTGCGGCAAGGGCCTGCTCAACCGCGCCCACGCCTACAAGGCCGCGCAAGACAAAAATGCCGAAGCCGGGCAAGAGGCCGACGACGGCGTAACTGCCGGCCTGTTCATGTACCCGGTGCTGATGGCGGCCGACATTCTCATGTTTCAGGCGCAGCGCGTACCCGTGGGGCGCGACCAGGTGCAGCACATCGAAATGGCACGCGACATGGCCGCCAGCTTCAACCACCTGTACGGCAAAGACCTGCTGGTGCCGCCCGAAGCGCAGGTGGACGACAACGTGGCGCTGCTGCCCGGGCTGGACGGACGCAAGATGAGCAAAAGCTACG
>JAGOGU010000042.1 GCA_017996515.1 Allobrachymonas sp. | reverse complement strand
GCCTTGGCGAGAGTCTGGATAAGCTCACGGCTGGCGCCGATTTCAATTTCGACGACATCACAACAGCTGATGATGCCGACGCAACCAATATGGATGATCCCGACAGCGTGGATGCAGACGATGCTCCTGTTGTCCGCTTTTTCCACAAAATGTTGGTTGACGCCGTAAGCATGCGTGCCTCTGACTTGCATTTCGAGCCTTACGAATTCAATTATCGGGTGCGCTTCCGTATCGACGGTGAATTGCAGGAGATTGCATCAACGCCTCCAGCGATCAAAGACCGGCTGGCCTCGCGCATCAAGGTTTTGTCAAGACTGGATATTTCCGAAAAACGCGTCCCGCAGGACGGCCGCATGAAGCTCAGGCTCAGCCCGGAACGGGTGATCGACTTTCGCGTCAGCACCTTGCCCACGCTTTTCGGCGAAAAAGTCGTGATTCGTATTCTGGATCCCAGTAGCGCCAAAATGGGCATTGATGCCTTAGGCTACGATCCGATAGAAAAAGAGCGGTTGCTCACCGCCATTCATCGCCCCTACGGCATGATTCTGGTCACCGGACCTACGGGTTCGGGTAAAACGGTGTCACTGTACAGCTGTCTGAACCTGCTGAACAAGCCTGGAACCAACATTTCCACAGCCGAAGACCCCTCGGAAATCAACATGCCTGGGGTCAATCAGGTCAACGTCAATGAAAAGGCGGGCCTGACTTTTGCTGTGGCGCTCAAGGCCTTTTTGCGTCAGGATCCGGACATCATCATGGTGGGTGAGATCCGTGACCTGGAAACGGCCGATATCGCCATCAAAGCCGCGCAAACCGGGCACTTGGTGCTTTCTACCCTGCATACCAACGACGCGCCCACCACGCTTACGCGTTTGCGCAATATGGGGGTCGCGCCATTCAATATCGCCTCCAGTGTGATCTTGATCACGGCACAGCGTTTGGCTCGCCGCCTGTGCGTCAAGTGCAAGGCTCCTATCGATATCCCGCGCAAAAACTTGCTGGAAGCCGGTTTCACCGAAGACCAGATTGACGGCAGTTGGCAAGCTTACAAACCTGTTGGATGTGATGCTTGCAACAATGGCTACAAGGGCCGTGTCGGCATCTATCAGGTCATGCCGATCTCCGAGGCGCTTCAAGAAATCATTCTGGCCGATGGCAGCGCCATTGATATTGCCAAACAGGCCGAGCGCGAAGGCGTATTGTCCCTGCGGCAGTCGGGATTAAAAAAAGTCATGCAGGGCACCACTTCCCTCGAAGAAGTTCTTGGTGTGACCAACGAATAATTCATTTGCTTGATATTCAATCACTCGTACAGGAATCATCAACATGGCAACAGCTTCCAGCTCCTCTTCCAGTCGTCGACCAACACGCAGTGCAAGCAAGGTTTCGTCTCGCAAAACCGAGAAAGAAGTCAAAACCTTCATGTTTGTCTGGCAGGGTGTAGATAGACAAAACCGCCCGGCCCAGGGCGAAATGCGTGCAGCCTCCGAAGCTGTTGTACGCAGTACTTTGCAGCGCCAAGGTATTCGCGTGCTCAAGATGAAAAAACGCCGTGTCAAGGCAGGCAAGTCTATCAAGCCCAAAGACATTGCCTTGTTCACGCGCCAGCTCTCAACCATGATGAAGGCAGGTGTTCCGCTGCTGCAATCTTTCGATATCGTGGCGCGCGGCAGCGAAAACCCGAAAATGACCAAGATGCTGTTGGCGATCAAAAGTGATATTGAGACCGGTACATCTTTAAACCAGGCGTTTCGCAAATATCCCATGCATTTCGATACCCTGTATTGCAATTTGGTAGAAGCGGGAGAACAAGCTGGTATTTTGGAAAACCTGCTGGATCGCTTGGCAACCTATATGGAGAAAACGGAAGCCATCAAGCGCAAGATCAAATCGGCGTTGATGTATCCGATTGCAGTCATTGTGGTGGCTTTTGTCGTGGTTGCTATCATCATGATTTTCGTCATTCCTTCATTCAAACAGGTATTCAGTTCATTTGGTGCCGACTTGCCTGCGCCAACCATGTTTGTTATCGGGATGAGTGAGCTTTTCGTGAAATTTTGGTATATTGTTTTACTAGTGCCACCTGCTGCTGTTTACTTATTCTTGCAGGCATGGAAACGCAATGAAAAAGTCCAGCAGTTCATGGATCGTCTGCTATTGAAAATCCCGATCTTTGGGCCACTCGTTGAAAAATCGGTTATCGCCCGCTGGACACGCACCATGTCCACCATGTTTGCTGCCGGTGTGCCTTTGGTCGAGTCGTTGGATTCGGTTGGTGGTGCGGCTGGCAACAGCGTGTATGCGCAAGCCACCAAACGCATCCAGCAGGATGTGGCACAAGGTACCAGTCTGTCCATGGCCATGACAACACAGCGTCTGTTCCCTGTCATGGTGCTGCAAATGACCACCATTGGGGAAGAATCAGGCTCAATCGATCACATGCTGGGCAAAGCCGCCGACTTTTACGAAGCCGAGGTGGATGACATGGTAGCCGGCATCTCCAGCCTGATGGAACCGATCATCATCGTCGTTCTGGGCGTCGTGATTGGCGGTATCGTGGTTTCGATGTATTTGCCGATCTTCAAGTTGGGACAGGTGGTAGGATGACAGAAACAACCATCTTCACTGCGACAATTGTTATATTTGGTCTTATTATAGGCAGCTTCCTAAACGTGGTGGTTTATCGCCTGCCTCGCATGATGGAGCTAGGCTGGGCAAAAGAGCACGCGGCCTACGCTGCACAACAGGCTGGCAAAGAACCACCAGAAGCAACGGCAGAACAGCGCTTCAATCTGCTCACGCCGCCATCCAGCTGTCGCCAATGCGGGCATCGCGTGCGTTGGTACGAGAATATCCCCATCATCAGCTATCTGTCGCTGCGGGGAAAATGCTCCTCCTGCAAAACGCCAATCGGCTTGCGCTATCCCCTGGTTGAGCTGATCACTGGCGCGATTGCCTGGTGGTGCTTCTATCGCTATGGTATGCAATGGCACGCGCTGGCTTGGTTCTTTTTTGGCGCGACCCTGCTGTGTCTAACCTTGATCGACTGGGACACCACCTACCTGCCCGATAACCTCACCTTGCCCTTGTTGTGGGCGGGTTTGCTGTTGGCCACTTTCGACAAAACCGACATCAGTTTGGGCAGTGCCGTATGGGGCGCAGCCATAGGCTATATGTCGTTGTGGCTGATTTACTGGGGCTTCAAGCTGCTAACAGGCAAAGAAGGCATGGGATTTGGTGATTTCAAGCTGTTTGCCGCACTGGGTGCCTGGTTTGGCGCTGGCGCGCTGATTCCCATCATTCTGATGGCCGCCGTTATCGGAGCTATTGTGGGTATCGCCATGAAGTTTGGCGGCAAATTGCGCGAAGGCGGCTATGTGCCATTTGGCCCTTTTCTGGCATTGGGTGGTGCAGCCGTATGGCTTTTTAGCGCGCAAGAATTGCTGCGAATGATTGGCCTGCATTGAATTCCAACCTTGCTTTTGTTGCCGTTTCTACACATTGATGGCACGTTTCGCTCCTCGTCCCTGTTTGCACATCGGAATTACCGGTGGCATCGGCAGTGGCAAGAGCACGGCAGCGGCCATCTTGCAAGCGGCAACAGATGCGTCACTCATTGATGCCGACCAGTTGGCACGCGCCAGCACCCGTGCCGATGGCGCAGCCATGGCTCAGATTCGCGCCACTTTTGGCGATGCGGTGATTGCTGCTGATGGTTCCATGCTGCGCGATGTCATGCGCGAGTGGGCTTTTCGTGATCCTGCAATAAAACGCAAGCTGGAAGCCATTATTCATCCCATCGTCTTGCAGCAAGCCCTGGCCCTGGCGGCCACGGCAGAGCGCCAAGGCAAAAACCTCATCCTGTACGAACTGCCCCTGTTGGTCGAATCCGCCCATTGGCGCAAAAGATTGCACCGCGTCATCGTGGTAGATTGCGATGAGCCGACCCAGATACAACGGGTCATGCAGCGCAGTGGCTTGGAGCATGCAACAGCCTCCTTGATGATTGCCGCTCAGGCCAGCAGACAGCAACGCAGGCAGGCGGCCGATGCGGTGATCTACAACGGCGCATCGGTCAATTTGCAGCAACTTCAAACGCAGGTTGACGCGCTGGCTGCCAGTTTCAGCCTTATGATTGCGCCAAAGGAACTGCCAAGTGATCCTGTACGAATACCCCTTCAATGAACGCATCCGCACCTGGCTGAGGCTGGAGCGGTTGTTTGACCGTTTCACGCGCCTGCAACAACGCAGCGAGCCTATCGACAACCACTTCGCCTTGGTCACGCTGTTCGAGATTCTCGATGTGGTCAGCCGACCCGATCTCAAACCCGAGATCATGCGCGATCTGGATCGCCAGAAACAGCGCCTTAGCAGTTACCAAGGCAATCCGGCCATTGCCGAAGCGCCCTTGTTGCAAACGCTGAATGACGTGCAAAACTGCTTTCTCCAGCTTGAGCAACTGGACGGAAAAATCGGCCATTCCCTGACCGAAAACGATTGGCTCACCGCCATCCGCAGCCGCATTAGCATTCCCGGCGGCACCTGCGAATTTGATTTGCCCGCTTACCATGCCTGGCAGCACAAGCCTGCTCATGTTCGGCAAGAAGATTTGCAGCAATGGATGGCGCATCTACTCCCTCTCGGCAACAGCATCAAGCTGCTGCTGCTACTGCTGCGTGGCACCGGACAGCCCAGCAAAATGACGGTGCAGGCGGGCAATTTCCAGCAGAATCTGCCGCAAAACCGCACCTTCCAACTCTTGCGCCTGCAGATGGATGCAGAATCTGCGCTGATTCCTGAAATCAGCGCCAATCGCCTGATTGTGACAATCCGCATGATGCAGCAAGAGGCCCAAGGGCATCTCGTTCCTTATCAAGAAAACGCCGAGTTTCAACTCACGCTGTGTACCTGATCCCCTGCTTCACTTGCTTTCTGTCACCATGCCGTCTATCCGTTCATCACACTCCAACTCCCCGCGCACCGTGCCCTGCCCGCAATGCGGCAAGTCCAGTATTTTTGACTCCAGCATCAATCCCTATCGCCCATTTTGCAGCCACCGCTGCAAGCAGATTGATTTGGGCGCCTGGTCCAGTGAAAGCTATCGCATGCCACAACCTCCCGAAGACCCACTGGCAGACGATGAAGCACACTCCTTGCACGACGACACCCGTGATTGAGGCACTTGTGCTTTTCTGAGTGGCTCTGCCCTGCTTTCAGCCCCTGCCTATTGTTCCAGCTGAAACAGCGACTTGCTTACAATACCTTGCACTTCATTCGAGCAAACGCTGCTTGCCAATGTATTTTTCTCGGATATTCTGAGCGCTTCTTCGCCATCAGATCAAACGATGTCCAAGGCCAAAAACAACCATTCCATGCCAAACACCAGCCGGGGCGCTTCAGCAAATGCCAGTAGCAAACCTGCAACCATGTCTTCATGGTTTTTGCGCCTGTATGCACCCATTTCCATGCTGATTGGCTTGGGCTCGCTTGCTGCTTTGTGCCTGACATGGTTCCCGTTCGCTTTGCTGATTGGCCTGTTTCCTTTGCCCAAAAACGTGCGGCGACGCATCGGTCGCGGCTTGATTTTTCTGGGTATGCGCTTTTACGTCTGGATTTTGCAGGCGCTGTGTTTTATACGGCTGGACGTGCAAGCCCTTGAAACCGTGCGCCATGAGCGTTCAATAGTCATCATCGCCAACCATCCCTCGCTGATGGATGCGGTGCTGTTCATGGCCTATCTGCCCAACACCGTGTGCGTCATGAAAGCAGCTTTGCAAGACAACATTCTGTTCGGGGCGGCTACGCGTCTGGCCCATTACGTCAGCAATGCCTCGCCCCTGCACATGATCCGCCAGGCCAGTGATGAGTTGCAGCACGGCGCGCATTTGGTGATTTTTCCGGAAAGCACCCGCACGACCCAGCACCCGCTCAATCCATGCAGCCCGGCATGCGCCATCATGGCGCAACGCGGCAACACCCCCATCCAGGAAATTTTCATCCACATGAGTTCCCCCTATCTGGGCAAACGCTGGCCGTTATTCAAACCTCCTGCGCTGCCCCTGCGCATTACGCTGCATGCCGGCCAACGCATGGATCCCAACCAGCACGCGCCCGCCGAAATTGCCCGCATGTTCGAGCAAAATGCAGCCGCCCATTTCACCTCAGATACTCCTTCGCATGGCTGACGACCCCTTGATTCCCTCTGCTGTTGCCTCTGCCACGCATCTGGTTTTGATCCCGAGCTACAACCCCGGATCCATCGTGGTTGAAACCGTGCGTGCAGCTCGCCAATACTGGAATCCGGTCTGGGTCGTCGTGGATGGCAGCACCGACGAAAGCCCTGCGCTGCTGCAAGACATGGCGCAAAACGATGATGGTTTGCGCATCCTTACCCTGCCACGCAACAACGGCAAAGGCGCCGCGGTGCTGCACGGCCTGCAACAGGCCAAGCAACTGGGCTATACGCACGTCCTCACCATGGACTCGGACGGGCAACACCCCGCCACGCTGATCCCCACATTCATGCAGGCATCGCAGGAACAGCCTCGCGCCATGGTGCTGGGCGTGCCCATATTTGCGGCCGATGCACCGCGTGCGCGTGTCTATGGCCGCAAAATTTCCAACTTCTGGGCGCAATTCGAAACGCTTTGGCACGGCATTGGCGATTCGCTCTATGGCTTTCGCGTCTACCCCATTGCGCCGCTGATGCGCATCATGCAAAGCCAGCACTGGATGCGCCGATTTGATTTCGACCCCGAAGCCGCCGTACGCATGGCCTGGGCAGGCGTTCCTGCATACAACATCCAAGCGCCTGTGCGCTATATCGATACCGCGCAAGGAGGCGTTTCGCACTTTCAGTACCTGCGAGACAATATCTTGCTCACCTGGATGCATCTGCGCCTGCTGGCAGGCTTCATCTGGCGCCTGCCCTTGCTGATTTACCGCAAGCTGCGGCCTGTGCAGGATACGTAAAAACGCCCACAGGCAGCACACGCTCCAGCAACAGCGCATCGTCGTGCCTGTTGGCCCCAAGCGCTTGAACATGGTTACACCCTCGCCAGCCTGTCTAACCATTCGATAGCCTTTTTTCTCCATAATGTCCGTGCTTACGCCTGACAGGGCGTTTTGCACTTGAACGAGAAGGAAAACACCATGCGCATCCGCACCCTATTGACGCTAATTTTTTGTGTTCTGGTCGCCACATTCGTTTCCTTGAACTGGAACGAGTTGGCACGCACCACTGTTTTGAACCTCGGCTTTTTGCAAACCCAAGGCCCTTTGGGTCTGGTCATGCTGGGGCTACTGCTGCTTGCCATCGTGGTATTTGGCGCCTATGCGCTGGCCGTGCAAACCACCTTGCTGCTTGAAACACGGGCACACGCCAAAGAAATGAAAACCCAACGCGAATTGACCGACAAGGCTGAAATCAGCCGTTTTACCGAACTGCGCAACATGATCGAGCGCATCGAAACCGACTTTCAGGCGCGCACCGCACAATCACAACAACTTGTACAGGAACAACTGCATACCCTGCAACGCGAACTGCGTGCCAATATTGAAAACAGCGGCAATATTTTGGCCGCCTACATGGGCGAACTGGAAGACCGGCTGGAGCGTAACGCCAGCCAGGCTGCCGCTACCTCGGGCAACAGCACATCGCCCATCAACTAAACACCAACCACAAAATGCATCATGTATAAGCCCCCTGAAGATTCGAACAAGGTTCCAAGGCGCAGCCCTCCTGCCCAGCCCAAAGTTAAATGACAAAGGTCTTCAGGCGGCATTTGATAACCCTATACCGTCCGTTTATGCGTAACAAGAAGCTGGCTCGTACAATGCCAGCTTCTTTTTTTGATCGCACGCGCTCGCTCACCTGCCTCCAACCATGAATCCGCGTCTCGACCTGTTACAGCCCTATCCCTTCGAACGGCTGCGCCAACTGTTTGCGGGCGTCACGCCCAACCCCGCTTATGGTGCCATCAGCTTGGGCATTGGCGAGCCGCGCCATGCCACGCCGCTCTTCATCCAGCAGGCGCTGTGCGATGCCATCACCCACACTGACGGGCTGGCAGGCTACCCGGCTACAGCCGGCACGCCAGCCTTGCGCCAAGCCTGTGCCGACTGGTTGCAACGACGCTATGGCATCACCGTTGATGCGGCAGCGCAGGTACTGCCCACCAACGGCTCGCGCGAAGCCCTGTTTGCCTTTGCCCAGGCCGTGCTCAACCCCACGCAAAGCGATGCCGTGGTGGTATGCCCCAACCCCTTCTATCAAATCTACGAAGGCGCAACCCTGCTGGGCGGGGCAACGCCCTTCTTTGCACCCAGCGTACCCGCTCGCAACTTTGCCGTGGACTGGGACAGCGTGCCCGAATCCGTCTGGCAACGCACGCGGCTGCTGTATGTGTGCTCGCCGGGCAATCCCACCGGTGCGGTCATGCCTTTGGCCGAATGGCAAAAGCTGTTTGCCATGTCAGACAGATACGGCTTTGTCATCGCATCCGACGAGTGCTACAGCGAAATCTATTTCCGCGACGAGCCTCCCCTGGGGGGCCTGCAAGCCGCACAGCAATTGGGGCGCAGCAATTTCAAGAACATGCTGATGTTTACCAGCCTGTCCAAGCGCAGCAATGTGCCGGGCCTGCGTAGCGGCTTTGTGGCGGGCGATGCGCAATTGGTCAAACGGTTTTTGCTTTATCGTACCTACCATGGCAGCGCCATGAACCCCGTGGTGCAGGCTGCCAGCGCAACCGCCTGGAGTGATGAAGCACACGTGCTCGAAAACCGCCGCCTGTACCGCGAAAAATTCGAGCAAATCACCCCGCTGCTGGCCGAAGTGCTGGACGTGCAACTGCCCGATGCCGGTTTTTACCTGTGGGCACATATCGGCACATGCTGCGTGGGTTCTGATACCGCCTTCGCACGCGATTTGTACGAGCAATACAATGTCACCGTGCTGCCGGGCAGTTTTCTCGCCCGCGAGGCGCAAGGCCATAATCCCGGCGCAGGCCGCATCCGCATGGCATTGGTGGCCGAGCCAGCCGCCTGCCTGGAAGCGGCGCAACGCATTCGCGCATTTGTCAAAGGCATACGAGGCGCAACGGCCTAAATGCACGGCGGCATGGATAGTTTTGCTTGGCAGCTTTGCCAACCACTCCCAAAACAGATACATAAACACAATCACTCGCTGAGTGTCCATTTCTTGTTGCTTTAAAAGGAACGCTTTTTCATGAACACCGATCAATTGCAATCCATCATCGATAACGCTTGGGAAAACCGCACCAACATCACAGCCGCTGTTGCCCCCAAAGAAATCAGCGACGCTGTCGAGCATGTGCTGGCCGAGCTGGATGCAGGCCGCCTGCGCATCGCCACACGCGAAGGCGTCGGCCAATGGACGGTGCACCAGTGGATCAAAAAAGCAGTGCTGCTGTCTTTTCGCCTGCGCGACAATACTTTGATGCAGGCAGGCGACCTGACCTTTTTCGACAAAGTGCCCACCAAATTCGGCGGCATGAGCGAGGCCGAGTTGCAAGCCACCGGCGTGCGTGTAGTGCCGCCTGCCGTGGCACGCCGCGGCAGCTTCATCGCCAAAGGTGCCATCCTCATGCCCAGCTACGTCAATATCGGCGCCTATGTGGATGAAGGCACCATGGTCGATACATGGGCCACCGTGGGCAGCTGCGCCCAAGTGGGCAAAAACGTGCACCTGAGCGGTGGTGTGGGCCTGGGCGGTGTGCTGGAGCCTTTGCAAGCCGGCCCCACCATCATCGAA
>JAGOGU010000234.1 GCA_017996515.1 Allobrachymonas sp. | reverse complement strand
GGCCAACGCCTGATTTCAGGCAAGCCCGGCAGCGCATCTGTGCTGCCGCCCGTTTGAACGGGTGCGCTGTCAGCAGATTATCAAAAAACCGCCCAAGGGCGGTTTTTTTGTGCCCACACGATAGAACCTTTTCGCTTTGTCCCATGCAGGCCATACGCCCAAACACCAGCCAGCCAACAAACAGCCACTTACAAAATAACTGCTGCCTGGCGTTGAACCCAAAGGACAAATCCCCTACCTTACAGACAAGCTGTGCTATCGTAAGCAGCTTGGAATCTTGGCATAAAAGAAAGGATCATGCCCATGAACCCTACGTTCAAAATGTTTACCAAACCCGCCATTGCCGTTGCTTTGCTGGGCGCATTGGGCGCTCCCGCAGTATTCGCACAACAACGTTCCGCCGCCCCTGCCGCTCAGGCAGCGCCGGCCAACAATCCGGTCAATATGATGAAGGCCGAGTTGAAAATCACCTCGGCGCAAGAAGCGGCTTGGCAAAAATACGTCAGTGCTTATTCCACCGACTTCCGCCCTTCGCAAACACCTTCGGTTGAGCAGTTCAACGCCATGAAAACGCCCGAGCGCGTGGCGTTCCTGAAAAAGCTGCACACCGAACAAAACAACTTCTTGTTTGGTCGTTTTGATGCATCGGTTGCCCTGTACAACGCACTGGATGCCGAGCAGAAAAAAACGTTTGACAACATCACAGCCGAGCGCCCACCCCAACAGCAAGCGCCCGCAGCACCCAAAGCACGCGGCAAGAAATAATTGCAACCTGCTTTGCACAAAAAAGCCCAGCAAAACTGCTGGGCTTTTTTCATGGCCGACCGGCCAGGCATCGTGTGCGCATGCTCTCAATATTCTTTTCCTTCCCCCGCGAGCGGGAAAGGCTAGGATGGGGGATAAAAGAAAGCTGATCAATCAGGCCATTGGTTATTTTTCAATGGAAACAACCACTCTCACCCTGCCCCTCTCCCGCCAGCGGGAGAGGGCGCGGATTGCTTGAAGAGTTTGAATGCTGGCGTTTCAAATAGACCAAAAACCAAGCACCAACAGCCCTTCAAGCCCAATACACCGGATTGATTCCGCAGCAGCGATCACCACGTTTACAACACAGACCGACCGCGACGCACTTCGGCGCTGGCTACGGCAATGGCCGTTTGGTTCAGGATGCGGCGCATACTGGCCGAAGGCGTGAGGATGTGCGCGCTGGCTTTGGCGCCCAGCAAAGTGGGGCCAATCGTCAGACCCTTGCCGCCCGTGACCTTGAGCACATTGAACATGATGTTGGCCGAATCCAGATTGGGGCAAACCAGCAGATTGGCACAGCCTTCCAGTTGATTGCTCGGCAATCTGGCGTTGCGCAGTTGGGCATCCAGCGCACTGTCGCCCTGCAATTCGCCTTCGCTGGAGATATGCGGCGCAATCTGGCGGAAGATTTCGTGCGCCCGCCGCATTTTGAGCGCGCTGGCGCGTTTGCTGCTGCCAAAGTTCGAGTGCGACAAAAAGGCCACGCGCGGCGTGATGCCAAAGCGTTGCACCTTGATGGCGGCCATGCGCGCAATGTCTGCCAGCTCTTCGGCGCTGGGGTCTTCATTGACGTAGGTGTCGGTGATGAAGAGCGTGTGCTTTTCCAGCAGCACGGCGCTGAGTGCGGCGAAGTTGGCCGCGCCCTGCTCCAGCCCGATGACATCGCGCACGATTTTCAGGTGCTTGTCAAAATCGCCGTGCAGGCCGCAGATCATGGCGTCGGCATCGCCCATCTGTACAGCCAGCGCTGCAATCACGGTGTGGTTGCGATTGACGGCCGCTTTGGCCGCCTCAAGCGACAGGCCTTCGCGCCCCATCAGCTCGTGGTATTTTTCTGCATAGCTCCAGTAGTGGGGGTTGTCGCGCGGGTCGATGATGCCGATATCTTCGCCCACGCGCAGGTGCAGCCCCAACTCGCCGATGCGGCGTTGAATGACATCGGGGCGACCAATCAGGAACGGGCGGGCAATGCCTTCGTCCAGCGCCATTTGCGCCGCGCGCAGCACGCGGGGTTCTTCCCCTTCGGCGTACACCACGCGCTTGGCCAGATCCGTCGCATCTTTGGCGGCCTGAAACACCGGCCGCATGAACAGGCCGGTATGGGTCACCAAGGAACTGAGCTTGTCGCGATAGCCCTGCAAATCCTGGATGGGGCGGGTGGCCACACCCGATTCTTGCGCCGCCTGCGCCACAGCGGGGGCAATGCGCAGAATCAGACGCGAATCAAACGGTTTGGGGATGATGTATTCGGGCCCGAAGCGCAGCTCTTGCCCGCTGTAGGCTTGCGCCACTTCATCGCTGATTTCCATCTTGGCCAGTGCGGCAATTTCGCGCACGCAGGCCAGCTTCATTTCTTCGGTGATCTTGGTGGCACCACAATCGAGCGCCCCGCGGAAAATATACGGAAAGCACAGCACGTTATTGACCTGGTTCGGATAGTCCGAACGGCCGGTGGCGATGATGCAGTCAGGCCGTGCGGCCTTGGCTTCTTCGGGGCGAATTTCCGGCTCGGGGTTGGCCAGCGCCAAAATCACCGGTTTGTCGGCCATGGTCTTAACCATTTCGCCCGTGAGCACGCCTTTGGTAGAGCAGCCGAGGAACACATCGGCCCCGCGCACCACATCGGCCAGCGTACGGGCATCGGTTTTTTGTGCGTAGCGCGCCTTGGATTCGTCCAGCGTGCCGGGGCGGCCTTCGTAAATCACGCCTTTGGA
>JAGOGU010000232.1 GCA_017996515.1 Allobrachymonas sp. | reverse complement strand
CTTGCTGCCTTGGCTGGGAGTGAGTTTCCTGGTCAGTGCTTTCAGTGTCACCAAGGCCACGCTGGATTTGATGTTGCTGGACAAGTTGTTCAAGCGCCAGTTCAAATGGGATAAAACTGTTCGCTACCGTACCAAGCCGGTGGAACAGCTATTTGTACCGGCACCGTCAGAAATGGGGGCAGGTGCAGTTCGAAACGCTGTGTTGCCTGAACAAACAACGGTGTTGAAAGTCGGTCGCCAACAGGTATAGCCCTTGCCGATCATGGATGCGTCTTTACTTTGGAGTTTGGCACTGACTGCGTTGGTGCTCGTCTTGTTTATCTTGCCTTTGCTTCCAGGACTGATGGATTTGCGCGCCAATCGTGCGGCTGAACCCATCTATATCAATCCGGCAGGTAATCCCCTCATCCCTGAAAGTGGACAAGCGTTGGATGTGCCTCTTGCGCCCTGGCCGGCTCAAGTGGAGAGTGGGTCATTGTTCTATCGCATCCAGTCGTCGTATATTTATTTTGGATCGGGATCTGTTCCCGACATTGCAGACTATTCGCGACGGCAAAAACAACAGCAGCAGGAAGTGGCGCCGTTCGTCGATTTTGACGAAACGCCAGTGCACCACGAAAACCTGTGCCTTGAAAAAGGCGAAACATTGCGTGGCAGTCGGGTAGTGCACGGCAATCTGATCATGCATGATGGTAGCCGCTTGCTGGGCAATATCAAGGTGCATGGGGAAGCCTTTTTGGGCCAGGAGTGCGTGGTGAGTGGCTCTCTTTTCTGCCTGCGCAACGTGAAAAGCAAAGAGCGTGTGCGTTTGATGGGCCCTGTAGCGGTACACAGCCATCTTTACCTCGGTAACCAAAGTGTGCTGGGCACACCCTCGCATCCGGTCAGTGTTTCGGCGCGAACGATCGAGTTGGGCGAGGGCAGTGTGGCGCATGGTATTGTGCGTGCATTGGTCAGAGGAAGGGTGGTGCAATCGAAATGGACAAAAAAGGCTTCACGCGCGAAACCTGCGCGTCATTAGTGGCAGCGGTTTGCATGGCTATTGCCTGGGTTAATGGTGGCACGGTTGCACATGCATCCGGTGCGCCTCAAGCGGCGACGCGCGTCAATTTGCAGCCGTTTATGTACCCGGATGGCGCCATCAGCACGCTGCCGATTGGTAAAGGGGATCCTTCTCGTCCGCAGGTTGATCCGTATTTCGCCAATCAGGCGCTGATTACGGCCATCAAAGGCGGGCTGGATGTTTCGCAGGAAACTACGAATTGGTTGCGTTGGCTGTTGCCGCATCAGCGCAGCGATGGGGGCTTTGATCGCTATTGCCCTAAAGGTGGAAAGTGGGTCATGTGCGCCAAGGCCGATGCCGATGATTCCACCGCTGCTACAACCATTCAGCTGATTGCCTTGTCCAGAGCCAAGCTGCCTGCCGATTTGCGCGTACGGGCAGACGTTGCCAGCCAAAAAGCCAATGTCTTGCTGCAGCGTTTGCGCTTGCCGGTTGGCACGTACAAGGCGCATGTTGAACCATCTGCCCCATTGGTGGAATACCTCATGGACAATGCCGAAGTCTATGCCGCATTCAAAGACAGTGGGCAAGCCAAACCTGCCGCAGAGCTGAAGACAGCGATCGAGCGCCGCTTCAGAATAGGCACAGATACATGGGAGCCTGCATACCCGCTGTATGCCAAATTTGCGTTTTATCCGCATGCTTTGGCTTATACCTACCGTTGGCATAACGGCTTGGTGGACTCTGCAAAAATGACAGCAGAAACCGCCAACTGGATGGCCATTTACGGAAAGATGTGGCTCACGCGCAGTGCCGATCCCTATCCATGGGGCATCATTGCCTGGGGGCTGCACAAAGGCGCGCCCATCGCTGCGCGGTGTTGGCGTGCGCATGCAGAACCCGTCAAGCTGACGGATAAATGGACAGTGCTCGACCAAGCAGCAGATGATGCTTTGGCCGCAGCAGGCTTGCAGCCCGAAATTACCCCTTCGGTGTGCCCGCGCTGAAGTGCGTTTTTGAGTCACTGCTATCACGAAAATAGTCAGACCCGATGCGTATCAAAGGCTTTTTTGGGAAGGGGCTAGGAGTTGCCTTAGCGCTTGTGGCAGGGATTTATTTTGTGCGCATGGATTTGCATGCGCCCGAGGTGCAGCCTGGTGCGGTGGTTTTGCTGGTGCCTGACGGCACGGAGGACCAAACACCTTTTGTTCGCATGTGGCGCGATGCAGCTGCTGAAGAAGGGATTCACCTCCAGGTGTTGCCCGCCAGTCGGTGGGTGCGTGCGGTGAGTCGACATCAACGCCATTGGCCGGCATTGATCGTTCCTGATACTTTTCACCGCCACATGGATTCGGCCGTGGTGCAGGTATTGCACAACGAAGTCGAAAAAGGCATGCGCTTCATGTTGGTCTATGACGGCGGGGTGCTGGATGCCAAGGGGCGCTACGAGACCGGGCAATCGCGTTTTTCTAACTTGGTAGGCATGCGATACGGACTCTATGACTCCCTAGGCGAAGCCATGATTGCCCAGAAGCAATTGCTGGGATCGGCAGCAATGATGGAGCACTTGCAAATTCCACCAGGACGTTATTTGAATGAACATGCCAATTTCGAAAAAGACCATGTCATGTTCAAGGGGTTGTCGCCTCACAGAACGGTTGCCATCAATATGTATGGCCATGAAACGGGCCTCCAGAAATTTCCCAGCTTTGTCATTGAAGGCCAACCGAATGGAGCTGTGCTGCG
>JAGOGU010000233.1 GCA_017996515.1 Allobrachymonas sp. | reverse complement strand
GTGCTGATCAGACCTGCCAATCAATCGGCGCTTGCCCATGCTGCTGCAACCAGGCATTGGCCTGGGAAAAATGGCGACAACCAAAAAAACCTCGACTGGCCGACAACGGCGATGGATGCGGTGCCTGCAACACCAAGTGCCGCTCGCGATCAATCATGGCGCCTTTTTTCTGGGCATGGCTACCCCACAACATGAACACCAGCCCTTCGCGGTGGGCGTTGAGTTGTGCAACCACCCGATCGGTAAACGTCTCCCACCCCCAGTTGGCATGCGAATGCGCCTGCCCTGCCTGCACCGTCAACACAGCGTTCAACAGTAATACGCCCTGCTCTGCCCAGCGCTGCAAAAAGCCGTGTTGCGGAATCACGAAACCGGGAATATCGCTGCGCAGTTCCTGATAGATATTGCGCAAGGAAGGGGGAATATCCACCCCCGGCTGCACCGAAAACGCCAACCCGTGCGCCTGCCGTGAGCCATGGTAAGGATCTTGTCCAAGGATAACAACCTTGACCGCCGAAAACTCTGTCAGCGCAAAAGCGTTGAATACATCGCTTGCAAGCGGATAAATCGTGCACCCCTCTTGCCGCGCCTGCTTGACACGCTGCCACAACTGCATGAAATAGGGCTGCTGCTTCTCTGCACCAATCGCCTGCTGCCAAGTCAAAACCGTATCATTCATCGCCAACACACACTCAAAGCATGAAAAAAACCAAGACCGACGGGAACATCTGAAACCCAAACCGCACGCCACATGGCTCTGCATTGTGCCGCAAAGCCACTCACCCAAATAGCCACCCAAAGCCTCTCCGCCCAAGGAGGCGAAATGCCACTCCCCAAAAGGGATGGTCGATTCCAATGAAAATGAGACAAGGCGGCAAGCTCAAGGAAAAATGACAGATCGTACGGCAAAGCGCAGCCAACGCGGTATCGTCTTTATTTGCAGTGCCTATACAAGCACGGTACGCTACCATTGACGCATGAAGGACTCAGCCACGCCCTTTGCAGCGCCCAGCCAATGGCTGCGCTTATATACCAGCGCACCTTACGATTGCAGCTATCTGCCAGCCGAAAAAGCGCGCATGCAGGTGCTTGACCCACAAGCAACGGCAGACACGGCTATTTATGCCGAATTGATCGAACAGGGTTTTCGTCGCAGCGGCCTGAGCATCTATCGCCCCGCTTGCCCGCATTGCCAACGCTGTTTGCCCCTGCGAGTGCCTGTGAATAGGTTTACCCCCAATCGCAGCCAGCGCCGCGCCATCCAACAACACGCCGCACTGCAGGTTCGCCTGCTGCCACGGGTGTTTCAGCCGGAGCATTACACGCTTTACCAACAGTATCAGCAACAGCGCCACGCTGACTGTATTGCAGATCACGCATCTGAAAATGGCGAGCAGGAATACCGCGACTTCATCCTTGCCAGTCCGGTCGATTCATTTCTGGCCGAATTCCGCACCTCTACAGGGCTGCTCAAAATAGTGGCACTAATCGACCGTTTGCCGCAGGCGCTTTCGGCCGTTTACACCTTTTATGCCAACGATCCTGGTGCTTCATACGGCACCTACGCCATCCTTTGGCAAATTGCGCAAGCTCGATACTGGGGGCTGCCCCACCTTCACCTGGGCTACTGGATTGGGAACAGCGCCAAGATGCACTACAAATCACGGTTTCGCCCTTGCGAAGTGCTGGATCATGGAGGCTGGCATAGCCTCAAACAAGAAGGCGGTGCATGAAAGCCCCTTGTTTTTTCATTATGCGTTTGCTTTTATTGAATGGTCACTTATGAGGCTCCATTAAAAAATGCTGCATTTCGTCTGTTCAACAAGCGTAGAAAATGTGACAAACTTGACAAGTCTCTAAAGATTTTGTGTGAAAAAAATCTTTTTGTGGAACTGTGTTAGCATCCAATGCAGATATATGTAACACCATTTTATGAGCAGCCTAGACCCTACCTTTGAGACCCCGGAGCCTGCTTTCCACCCCTTGTCTGGCTATGCACTGCAAGTCGGTCGGTCAGATCGTGCCATGTTGAACCATTTAAGCGCATGCATCGAATCAAAGCCGGACAATTTGCTGCTTCATACAAGACGCATCTTGGTTGCAATTGAACTGAAAGATACAGAAGAGATTTTTGGCGCTTTGGTTGATCTATTCATTGCCAAAGGGGGGGAGTCTCTCGTCAATATCCGCACTAACCTGCTTCAGCGAGCAACAGGACTTTTGACCACGGAACAGGAAAAATGCTTGATGGTTTTTCTCGCAACGGGTATCGATGCACAAACACCGATCACAGCACCATGCAGCCGGCTAACAGCTGGCATGCTGGATGCCGTATCAAACCAACCACAAGCCTCTTAATCCAACCGGCATCCACTTGACATCATGAACGTGCCACCTCCAGAAAACACCCTGAAGCTTTATCTACTGGGCATGAATGATCGTGGCCGAGAGACCATGCGCATGTTTTTGGAGCGGCATTTAAGTAAATACTGCCAGCCTGTTGCCATGCCGGACAAGGCAGATGCGGTCATTTTCGATGCCGATGGTTACCAAGCCAAAGAGGCTCTCGGACAGCACCTGCTGAAATTTCCCCAACAGCAGGTCATCGTGTTGACGGTAACGCCAGAAGAGCACGAACAGCAAAGCAAACGGATCGTGCGCAAACCGCTGGATAGTGCGGCTTTTGCTGAGGTTCTGCATGAGTTGCAGCAACAATTATTTACACCAGCACCCGCAGCACCCGCAGCAC
>JAGOGU010000231.1 GCA_017996515.1 Allobrachymonas sp. | reverse complement strand
ACTCATTGCCTCAACCCTGCTTGATGATGGCCATACAGGTGATATCGCCATGGATCTGCGAAAACTCAAAACCCTGATTGACCTGGTGTCGGAATCCAACGTCTCCGAATTGGAAATCACCGAAGCGGAAGGCAAAGTTCGCATCGTCAAAAGCGTGGCTGCCGAGGCGGCACCCCTTGTCTATGCACCCCAGCCTGTGCAAGCTGTTGCCGCCGCGCAAGCAGCACCGGCTGCTGCACAAACTCCTGCCTCCAACCCTGCAACAGAAACGGCTGCCTCGGCGGCGCCTGCCGAAAGCGGCCATAGCGTCAAATCGCCCATGGTTGGCACCTTCTACCGCGCCAGCAGCCCTGGCGCCGAACCATTCGTGGAAGTCGGCAGCACGGTCAAGGTCGGGCAGACGCTATGCATCATCGAGGCCATGAAAATCCTCAACGAAATCGAAGCCGAAACCGCTGGCACCGTGAAGCAGATTCTGGTCAATAACGGCGACCCGGTGGAATTTGGCCAAACGCTGTTCGTGATCGAATAAGCGGCTTGCCCCTTGCGTGGGCGTCATCGCCCGCGCGCATCGCCGCATCCACACGCGGCATACAGGCTGAATTGCGGGATCCTCTTTATGTTCAAGAAAATACTGATAGCCAACCGGGGTGAAGTCGCCCTGCGCGTCCAGCGTGCCTGCAAGGAAATGGGCATCAAGGCGGTCATGGTTTATTCCGAAGCCGATCGCGACGCCAAATACGTCAAGCTCGCCGACGAAGCCATCTGCATCGGGCCTGCACCTTCGCCGCAAAGCTACCTCAATATGCCGGCCATCATTTCGGCTGCCGAGGTGGCAGATGCCGAAGCCATCCACCCCGGCTATGGCTTTCTGGCCGAAAACGCCGATTTTGCCGAGCGCGTGGAAAAAAGCGGCTTCACCTTCATCGGCCCAACAGCCGATGCCATCCGCATCATGGGCGACAAGGTATCTGCCAAAAAGGCCATGATCAAGGCCGGCGTGCCCTGCGTGCCCGGCTCTGATGGCGAACTGCCCGAAGACCCCGCTGAACTCAAGCGCATCGCCAAAAAGATCGGCTATCCGGTCATCATCAAGGCTGCTGGCGGCGGCGGCGGCCGCGGCATGCGCGTGGTGCATACCGAAGCTGCGCTGCTCAACGCCGTTGCCATGACGCGCGCCGAAGCCAGCACGGCGTTTGGCAATCCGGCGGTGTACATGGAAAAATTCCTGCAAAACCCGCGCCATATCGAGATTCAGATCATTGCCGACAATTACAAGAACGCCGTTTTTCTGGGCGAACGCGACTGCTCCATGCAGCGCCGCCACCAGAAGGTGATTGAAGAGTCGCCTGCACCGGGCATTCCTCGTCGCCTGATTGAGCGCATTGGCGACCGCTGCGTGAGCGCCTGCAAGAAAATCGGCTATCGCAATGCGGGCACTTTCGAGTTTCTGTACGAAAACGGCGAGTTCTATTTCATCGAGATGAACACCCGCGTGCAGGTGGAACATACGCTGACAGAGTGGATCACGGGCATTGACATCGTGCGCACGCAAATCATGGTGGCCGCCGGTGAGAAGCTGCCTTTCGGCCAGCGCGACATCACCATGCGCGGCCATGCGTTCGAGTGCCGCATCAACGCCGAAGACCCCTACAAATTCACACCCTCTCCGGGCCGCGTCACCTTGTGGCACCCGCCGGGCGGGCCGGGCGTGCGGGTGGACAGCCACCTTTACACCAACTACAGCGTACCGCCCAACTACGACTCGATGATTGCCAAGCTCATCGTTTACGGCGACACCCGCGAGCAAGCCATGGCGCGCATGCGCACGGCGCTGGGCGAAACGCTGATCGAAGGCATCAAAACCAATATCCCGCTGCACCGCGATTTGATGGTGGATGCGCGCTTCATCGAAGGCGGCACCAATATCCACTATCTGGAACAATGGCTGGCGCAACGAGCCCGGTAAGGAAATGCTCACTTGCACAGGGAACTTGCGGACAGCAGGCGCGCTGCGCCTTGCAAACAGCCCATGGCGGCTGGGCTGCTTGTCCCTCTGCTCTTGAAGGAGTTTGCCCGTGTTTGAACTGCGCCTGCTGTGTCCCGAAACAGAAGTGGAAACCATCAGCGAAGCGCTTCAGGCGCTGGACGCCTTGAGCGTTTCGGTAGAAGATGCCGACGCCCAGACCGACGCCGAACAGCCGCTTTTTGGCGAACCCGGCATGCCAGCCCCCAAAGAGGGCTGGCAGCGCTCTTTGCTCACCGCGCTGTTTGCCACTCAGGGTGCAGCCGAAGAGGTATTGCGCCTGCTGCAAGCACAAGATTTTTTTGCTGGCAGCCATGTGTTGGGCATTCAGCCCCTGCCTGATCAGGATTGGGTGCGCCTCACGCAATCGCAGTTCACCCCTGTCGCCATTACCGACGACTTCTGGATTGTGCCCAGCTGGCACGAAACACCGGCACAGGCCAAGCACCTGATTCGCCTGGATCCGGGCTTGGCTTTTGGCACGGGCACGCACCCCACCACCTGCATGTGCCTGCGCTGGCTGGCGCGGCACCCCGATGTGCGCGGTGCGCGCGTGCTGGATTACGGCTGCGGCTCGGGCATTTTGGCCATAGGCGCTGCGCAGTTTGACGCCAGCCTGATCGATGCCGTGGACATCGACCCTGCCGCCGTCACCGCCACCAACGACAACGCCAGCAACAACGCCGTCAGTGTGCGTTGCGGCCTGCCCGATATGGTGGAACCGACAC
>JAGOGU010000230.1 GCA_017996515.1 Allobrachymonas sp. | reverse complement strand
AAAAGCGCCAATGGCTTGTTGCCTTGTTTATGACGACTTTTTCGGCTTTGGCATACGCCGGAACGCCTGATCACATGCTGGGCTGCTACTCGCTTGAGGCAGGCGGCAAGCCAGAAATACGTTTTGCCTTGGAAGAAGGGCAGATCACTTGGACAGTGCGGCGCAGGTCTGGCTGGCAGAAACAGGAAGATTTCGTAAGCTATTTTGACGCAGACAATCCAGCGCCAGATATTGCTCCGACTACGTTTGAAAAGTTCGAGGGCATACTTGATATGGGCGATGCTTTTTTTCTGATCAAAATCAAACCCGATCGGCTGGTCGATGTCAAGGGAGAAGAGCCAGTAGCCGTGCGGGCATTGGCCGAAATGCGCGAGCAAGGCACCCCCTATCTGATCAGCGCGAATGGCGTCGGACCTGCTTTCCGTGTCCCGTGCGAAGACGAGAAATAATCTGTATCCACAAAACCCTGATTTGAAACTTTGATGGAAGGCTCAAGGGTGCATGATCGTTCCTGATTTGCGTTTGCTGGCTACGCACCGCTTGTTCGATCCTTTGGAGCCATCGGTTGCAGAGTTTTTCGAGGTAGTGGGGGTGGATCCCGTTTACACCGATATGTGCCGTAATCAGCGCTGTTTTCGTGCGCGGTTGAGCGCCAAGCCGTGGCACATTTCGATGGCGGCTGGCTTCAAGCCTCGGCCTGCCGCCTGGCCAACCCCGCTTGAACGCCAAAGCGAGCGAGCTGCTTGGTTGCATCCATACGATCAACAGGCGCGTGCTTTTGCCGCTTGCCGTTTTGAGCAGGCGCTGGGCCATGCAGTGATAGACCCTGCCATCACGCCTGTGGTGCAGCTGCACGATGATGCCAGCCAAGTTTTGCACAGCGATCGGCCATTGGCCTGAAGGGCTGCCCATGTCTATTACCATCTACCATAACCCCGCTTGCAGCAAATCGCGCGCAACGCTGGAGTTGATTCGCGCCGCTGGCATTGAGCCGCAGATTGTGGATTATCTAGCTGTGCCGCTGAGTGTGGCTGAAATCAGCACCCTGCTGGCAGAAAGCGGCCTGTCAGCACGCGATGCCATGCGCAGCGATGTGCCCGAGTTTGTACAGGTACAGTCCGATTGGAGCGAGGCGCAACTGATCGAATGGTTGATTCAGCACCCACGGCTGCTGAATCGCCCCTTCGTGCGCAGTAGCAAGGGCACGCGCTTATGCCGCCCGCCCGAGTTGGTACACGAGATTTTGTAAGGTGCTATAAACGCCGAGCGACTATCGGATACCAACGCTGGATAACCAACACTGGATTTGTTGGGCTGCTGCAAGGCGGCCTTTCTCAAGGAATGATTCAAGGAGATTCACCCATGCGCATCATCGATTTACGCAGCGACACCGTTACCCAACCCACGCCCGCCATGCGCGAGGCGATGATGGCCGCCCCGTTGGGCGACGATGTGTATGGCGACGACCCTTCCGTAAACGCCTTGCAAGAAAAGATCGCTGCCATGCTGGGCAAGGAGGCGGCGCTGTTTGCGCCTACGGGCACGCAAAGCAATCTGTGCGGCCTGATGGCGCATTGCCAGCGCGGCGATGAATACATCGTGGGGCAACTGGCGCACACCTACCGTTTTGAAGGCGGTGGCGCGGCGGTGTTGGGCAGCATCCAGCCGCAGCCCTTGGCGCAAGATGCAGCGGGCATGATGGATATGTCGGCCATTCAGGCGGCGATCAAACCCGATGACCCTCACTTTGCGCGCACACGCCTGCTGGCGCTCGAAAACACCTGGAGCGGCTTTGCCATGCCGCACAGCTATCTGGAGCAGGCAACGGCCGTTGCGCGTGCCAACGGCTTGGCCACCCATTTGGACGGCGCGCGATTGTTCAACGCAGCGGTGCACGATGCAGCCCAAACCAATACCACGCCCGCGCAAGCGGCGCGCCGCATTGCAGACTATTTCGACAGCGTTTCCGTCTGCTTCAGCAAAGGGCTGGGCGCACCCATCGGCTCGGCCTTGGTGGGGAGCAAAGAACTGATCGCGCGGGCGCGTCGCATCCGCAAAGCTGCGGGCGGCGGTATGCGCCAGGCAGGCTTTTTGGCCGCTGCCGCCAGCTACGCGCTGGATCATCATGTGGATCGGTTGGCAGACGACCATGCGGCGGCACAGCGCCTGGCCAGTGGTTTGCAAGGCGTGGCCGGCTTGTCGGTTAAATCGGCGCAAACCAATATCGTGTTTGTGGATGTGGCAGATGGCAAGGGGCCTGCGCTGCTGGCGTTTTTGAAAGAGCAGGGCGTGCTGGCAACCGGGTTGCTGGGCGTGCGCTTCGTCACGCATCTGCATATCAGCGCAGCCGATATCGATTACACCATCGCGGCCATCCAGCGCTTTTTTGCGCAGGGTGCAAGCGCTGCGGCGGTGGCGGGCAAAGGGCCGTATTGAGAAGGATATAGACGGACATGAAAGCGAATCCCATCACCCCCCAGCAAGCCCTGCAACGCACCATCGAGCACCGCGAAATTTTTCATGACGAAATGTTGCACCTGATGCGCATGATCATGAACGGCGAAGTTTCGCCCGTGATGCTTGCGGCCATCACTACCGGCCTGCGGGTCAAGAAAGAAACCATTGGCGAAATTGCCGCTGCGGCACAGGTCATGCGCGAGCTGTCTACCAAAGTGCCCGTTGCCAACCGGCAAGGGTTGGTGGATATTGTGGGCACGGGCGGCGATGGGGCGCACACCTTCAACATCAGCACCTGCAGCATG
>JAGOGU010000229.1 GCA_017996515.1 Allobrachymonas sp. | reverse complement strand
GCCATGCCCAGTTGGCTCACGGTCATCACAAGCCTGTCGCCTACGCGCCGGTGCTGTGCGGCTGCAAACACGCCGGCCGCCAGCGCCAGGCAACCTGCCAGCAGCATGGCAAGCAGAGCCAGCGGCAGGGTCAAGGCCAGCCTTTGCGTAATCAGATGGCTGACTGGGCTGCCGTAGGCATGGCTGGTGCCCATTTGCCCCTGCAACAGCCCGCCCAGCCAACGTCCATAGCGCAAAAGGGCGGGCTGGTTCAGGCCTAGTTGCCGCTCCAGCGCACGCACGGCTTCGGGGGCGGCATCAGGCCCCAGCATGACTTGCGCGGCATTGCCGGGCAACACTTCCAACACGGCAAAAACCACGGCGGATGCCAGCAGCAGGGTAAGCAGCAATGCGGCGAGGCGTTTGAACAGAAACAATCCCATGTGGGTAGCTGGGTATGAAAGGTAAAGAGGGCGAAGGGCTGTAATCAGGCGGGGATAATAAGCTGTTTTGGTTGTTTGATGAGGAAAACAGGCCGTGGCCTTGATGATTACAGAAGAATGCATCAATTGCGATGTCTGTGAGCCGGAGTGCCCCAATGGCGCTATTTCGCTGGGCGAGCATATCTATGTCATCGACCCGCAGAAATGCACCGAATGCGTGGGACATTTTGACGAGCCGCAGTGCGTGCAATTGTGCCCGGTGGCATGCATTCCGCATGATCCGTCACATCAGGAAACACCCCGGCAGTTGTTGGCCAAGTACCATCGTTTGCAACACGAAACGGCTCAATCTCAAACTGCCGGGCTGGCCGATGATGCAGGCAGGTGTCACGATTAAGATACGCGCCGTGCTGGCCGGTCAGTGAATCTGGTCAGAGTATGCGCCCAACCATCACTAACGTTTTTACTGTCAAGATCTTTAACCTTCATGCCTGATTCTTTGCCTGTTCACCACGAAGCTGCGTTGTTGCAATATGCCCTGTCGCCATGGGATGCGGCGGCAGGCATGGCTACACCAGGCAGGCATGTATTGGGGCGCGTGTTGTATGGGTGTCTGAGTGCCGCGGTGCCTGCACCTGTCATCAGACTTGCGCAGCGTACAAGCGATGTGCATGTGCCGCTCGTGGTACCGCGTGCCTGTGTGGCATCTGCGGCAGCACATGTGGCAAACACGGCCGATAGCCCATTGTGGCAAGAGTGCTGGTACAGCCGCACGCCCGTGCAAACGATTCAGCACGGCCATGTGCGGGCGCGGTACAACCAGCATGTGCTGTGGGGTTGCTTCAGCCTGTCGGTGCCAGCACAGGAATCGTGTGCGGCAGCTGTGCAGCAACATTATTTGCAATTGTTCGAGGTGCTGCGCCAAACCGGCTTCACGCAACTTTGGCGCGTCTGGAATTTTGTGCCGAATATCAATTTGGCAGACGCACAAGGCATGGAAATGTATCGCGCCTTTAACCAAGGCCGTGCCATGGCCTTTGCCCGGTTTTTTGACCAAGGCGAGCAGACCATGCCTTGGGCCACGCGGCGCATGCCGGCTGCAACGGCCGTGGGTTGCCAGGGCCATGACATAAACGTTTATTTTCTGGCGGGGCGCCAAGCGGCACGGCATATCGAAAATCCGCGCCAGCGGCCTGCCTATAAATATCCCACAGAGTATGGGCCACGCCCGCCCAGTTTTGCGCGTGCCAGCGCCGTTTCCTTGCAAAAACAACACATGCTGTTTATTTCGGGCACGGCCAGCATCATTGGCCATAGCAGTGTGCATATTGCCGATTTGGCAGGCCAGTGCCGCACGGCGGTAGAAAATATGCAGATCGTTGCAGCGCGTGCAGGGCGATCTTTGCAGCAGCTGACGCATTTCAAGGTGTATGTGCGCCATGGGCGCGATGTGCCGATGGTGCGCAGGCTATTGCAAAGCATGCTTGGCGTTGGCGAAGAGCAAATTGTCTGCTTTGTGGCGGATATTTGCAGGCAGAATCTGCTGGTTGAAATCGAAGCCATGCAGTTATGACACGCATGCGCGTATAACCATGCGCTGCGCATAATCTGGCTGATTAGCCAAAATATTTTTATCAACAGTGATTGCACAAGCACGCCATGTTCAGTTTTTTCAAGAAAAAAATATCCGAGGTTTTGCATTCCATGCAAGACCATCCCCCCGCGGTTGAGCCGGGGCAGGAGGCTGATGCCGCATTGTCGGTTGCAGATGCAGCGCCTGAAGCAGCTGCCGAAACTGCGGCAGAAATCGGAACAGAAACAGTCGCTGGTGGTGCGCACGAAGCCACTCCTGCAGCAGTTCCTGCTGACACAGCAGACTTCGCGCAGCAAACCGCCACAGCGCCGCAAGAGCCAACCTTGGTGCAAGACGCGGTGGTTGAATCATTAGTAGCGCCTCTGACCACACAGCCGACGGCCACGCTGGAAGCCGCTACCGTTCCCACTGTGCCAGCAGCGGCAGTTGTTGAACAACCCATCGACTTGCTGCAAACAATAGAAACGAAAGAGGTTGTGGCGCAGCCTGCTGAGCCGTTTGCGCCTGTTGTATCCGCATCGCCTGCGGTCGATCAGACGCCTGAATCAGCACCCGCTGTAGCGCCTGTCGTTACCGAACCGGCTGAACCGGAACCAGCCGTGCAAAACCGCAACGACTGGCTGGGCGCCTCAAGGCCGGCCTGAAAAAAACCGGCAGCAGCATCAGCGCCGCCTTTGGCGTGAGCCAGGTGGATGAGTCGCTGTACGAAGAGCTGGAAGATGCCTTGCTGATGGCCGATGCCGGTGTG
>JAGOGU010000228.1 GCA_017996515.1 Allobrachymonas sp. | reverse complement strand
CAAGCTGCTTGCCAATAGCAAGGCAGCCAGAAAAAAGAAGGTGCGTATCATGGCAAGTGCTAAAAGTCTCTACAACGCATACAGCAACAGTGGAAAAGCGTCAGATTTTTCTTTCTGCTGCTTATCAGACTACCTGTGACTATTGTGCCAGCAACGGTTTTTTAAACCAGACGTTGCGCCACAACACCTGACTCCTTGACCTTTGTTCTCATTTTGATTTACCCAAGGCGAAGGTGGATTGTCACGGGCTTACGCCGGATACAAGCAGCCCAACACCCGTGCGTCCTGTGCGCCGGTGACGGCGCGCATGTTCAGGGGCAAGCGCAACAAGGTGTGCAGGCCGAGCCAGGCAAAGGCGCTGGCTTCTACCGTTTGCGGGTCCACCCCCAGTTCTTGGGACGACAGCACCTGCACGCCCGGCAAGGCCTGCGCCAGTTGCCGCATGAGGGTGCCGTTGCGCACCCCGCCGCCACACACCACCAGCCGCGCAGCAGTTGGCGCAAAGCGTTGCACATGTAGGGCGGCGGCCTGCGCGGTGTAGGCCGTGAGCGTGGCTTGCACATCCACAGGCGCCAGATTCGGGAAGCGCGCTAGCTGCTGCGCCAGCCAGTGCGCGTTGTACAAATCGCGCCCGGTGCTTTTGGGTGGCGCTTGTTGAATGAACGGTTCCGCCAGCATCTGCGCCAGCAGTTCTGCATGCACATGGCCTTGTGCGGCCCAGACACCATCGGCATCGTAGGGTTGTCCGGTATGGCGCTGGCACCAGGCATCAAGCAGGGCATTGGCGGGGCCGCAGTCAAAACCTTGCGCACCATGCCCGGCTTGCAGAATGCTCAGATTGGCAATGCCGCCCAGATTGAGCACGGCCAACTCGGTATGGACTGCGGTGGGGGCAGCGGTTGGGGTGATTGTTGCCGTGCCCGTGTTGGTTCTTGTGTCGTACGCCTGCCCCCATAGCGCTTGGTGAAACACCGGCACCAGCGGCGCGCCTTGCCCGCCTGCGGCGATGTCGCGGCTGCGAAAGTCGCAGGCAACGGCGATGCCCGTCAGCTCTGCCAGCAAAGCGCCATGCATCAATTGCAGGGTGTAGCCCGTGCCGTCAAACTGGCGCGGGCGGTGGCGCACGGTTTGCCCGTGCGCGCCCACTACGGCCACCTGTTGCGGGGCGACATGCGCCTGCGCACACAAAGCCTGCACGCATTGGGCGTACAGGCGCATCAAGGCGTTGGCGGCCAGCGCCGCGCGGTGCAACTCGTTGTCTCCAGACTCGTTCAGCGCCAGCAATTCTGCCTTCAACGCCGCAGGCATGGGCGTGTTGGCAAAAGCCCGTTGGCACAAACGCCAGCCGTTGGACGATGCCGCGGGCGGCGCGATGTCGAGCAGCACGCCGTCCACCCCGTCCATCGAGGTGCCCGACATCAAGCCGATGCACAAAAACGAATCCGTATCAGCAACCATGTGCCAAGTGTATAGAAAGAGGGCGAGCGCTGCTCCCGAAAGACAAACAATCTTTCATCGCAAGGCATGGATTCGCCCCGTGCGCATGGCAACGCCCATGCAGCCTTGCATACAATGCGGGGTGTTTTCAAACGCTGTGCAACAGCGACAAGCTTTTTTGTTTTTGCGGCCAGCGCCGTTTTCTGAATGATTTTCTGACCATGTCTGCTTCTACCCCTGCTACGCCCGTTCCCGCCAACGCCACCCCCAGCGAGGCCGTACAACACGCACTGGCCGTGACGCTGCGCGGCTGCGATGAACTGATCCCTCAGGATGACTGGCAGAAAAAACTCATGCGTGCCGAGGCCACAGGCAAGCCATTGCGCATCAAACTGGGGCTGGATCCCACCGCGCCCGACATCCACCTGGGCCACACCGTGGTACTGACCAAAATGCGCCAGTTGCAGGACCTGGGGCATCAGGTGATTTTTCTGATTGGCGACTTTACCGGCCGCATTGGCGACCCCAGCGGCCGTAATACCACGCGCCCGCCCTTGACCGAAGAGCAGGTCAAGATCAATGCCGAAACCTATCGCGAGCAGGCTTTCAAGTTGCTGGACCCCGAAAAGACCGAGCTGCGCTACAACAGCGAGTGGTCGGACAAATTGGGCGCGCGCGGCATGATTGAACTGGCCGCCAAATACACCGTGGCGCGCATGATGGAGCGCAACGATTTTCACGATCGCTTCCACGCCGGCACATCGATCAGTGTGCACGAATTTCTCTATCCCTTGTTGCAGGGGTACGACTCGGTGGCGCTCCAAAGCGATCTGGAGCTGGGCGGTACCGACCAGAAATTCAACCTACTCATGGGCCGCCACTTGCAAGCAGAGTATGGGCAAGAACCGCAGTGTGTACTCACCATGCCGTTGCTCGAAGGGCTGGACGGCGTCGAGAAGATGTCGAAGTCCAAGAACAACTACATCGGCATCACCGAAGACGCCAACACCATGTTTGCCAAAACCCTGTCCATCAGCGATGAGCTGATGTGGCGCTGGTACATCCTGCTGTCGTTCAAGAGCATGGCCGAAATTGACGCCCTCAAAGCCGAAGTGGCGGCTGGGCGCAACCCCAAAGAAGCCAAAGTCATGCTCGCCAAGGAAATCACCACGCGCTTTCACAACGCTGCTGCGGCTGAAAGCGCCGAGCAAGACTTCATCAACCGCTCGCGCGGCGGCGTGCCCGACGACATCCCCGAGGTGCAACTGGCCGCAGGCGAAAACGGCTTAGGGATAGGCGTGCTGCTCAAGCAGGCAGGCTTGGCGCCTTCTACC
>JAGOGU010000227.1 GCA_017996515.1 Allobrachymonas sp. | reverse complement strand
TCGGTGCAGACGAGAAATTCCACTTCGCCCGCTTTAAAGGCGTCGAGTGCTTTCAAGCGTTCGTCTTGCGATTTGTCGCCATGCAGGGCGGCGGTTTTGTAGCCGTCGCGCTCCATATTGCGTGCCAGCCGGGCGCAGCCGAGCTTGCTGTTGTTGAAGATGAAGGCCTGGCGCACATTCTGTTCGCGAATCAGGTGGTACAGGGCGGCGCGTTTGTCGTCGTCTGCCACGCGCACGAAGCGTTGCTCCACCGTGGCCGCCGTGGCGTTGCTGCGCGCCACTTCGATGGTGATGGGGTTGTGCAGGTAGCTGGCGGCCAAGCGCTTGATTTCGGGCGAGAAGGTGGCCGAAAACAGCAGGGTGGTGCGCTGCTTGGGCAGGTAGGCCAGAATGCGTTCCAGATCGGGCAGAAAGCCGATGTCGAGCATGCGGTCGGCTTCGTCGAGCACCACGTATTCCACCTGATTGAGGATGGCGCTTTTGGCCTCGATGTGATCCAGCAGGCGGCCGGGTGTGGCCACCAGCACTTCAACCCCGGCCTTGAGTTCGGCGATTTGCGGCTTCATGTCCATGCCGCCAAACACCACGGCGCTGCGCAATTGGGTGTATTGGGCGTATTGCTTGATTTGCTGCGCCACCTGGTCGGCCAGCTCGCGCGTGGGCAGCAGCACCAGAGCGCGCACGGGATGGCGCGCGGGCGATACCGAGCTGTTTTCGTGCTTGAGCAGGCGCTGCAGCAGCGGCAGCGAAAAAGCGGCGGTTTTGCCGGTACCGGTTTGCGCCGCGCCCATTACGTCTTGCCCGGCCAGCACCACCGGAATGGCTTGCGCCTGAATGGGCGTGGTGTGGGTGTAGCCCATGCCTGCCACGGCGCGCTGCAGCGGTTCGGCCAGCGGCAACTGGCTGTAGGGCAAAGAGGCAGGGGCGTTGGTGGTTGGAGTGGTTGGATCTGTCATTCGTTATTCGGTAGGGTGTGCAAGGAGGCAGCAGGTCGGGCGCAGAACGGCCATGCCATTACAGCGTTTGCGCGTTGAAAGTGTCGCAGGACTGGATGGTGCCGGTTTTCAGGCCCGTGGTGAACCAGCGCACGCGCTGCGCGCTGGAGCCGTGGGTGAAGCTGTCGGGCACGACGTAGCCTTGCGAGCGTTTTTGCAGCGCATCGTCACCGATTTTGGCGGCGGTGTTCATGGCTTTTTCGATGTCGCCTTGTTCCAGGATTTTGCGCTGGTTTTCTGCATGGTGCGCCCAAACGCCGGCAAAGCAATCGGCCTGCAACTCTACCCGCACTTGTAGCGCGTTGTGCTGGGTTTGGCTGATGCGCCCGCGCAGGGAGTTGACCTTGTCGAGCGTGCCCATTTGGTGTTGTACGTGGTGCCCCACTTCGTGTGCAACCACGTAGGCTTCGGCAAAGTCGCCGCCGCCGCCCAGTTCAGAGCGCAGGGTGTCGAAAAACTGGGTATCCAGGTACACCTTCTGATCCAACGGGCAATAAAACGGCCCCATGGCCGATTGGCCCGTGCCGCAGGCCGTGGGCGTGTAGCCGCTGAACAAAACCAGCTTGGGTTGGATGTAGTTGCCGCCCGCATCGCGAAAGAGTTTGTCCCACACCATTTCGGTGTCACGCAGCACGGTGCGGGTGAATTGCAGATCGCGGTCGTTGGCGGCCGATTGGGGGCTGGCCGATTCGGTTTGCGGTGACTGTTGCACCTGCATGGGGCCGCCGCTGAGCATGCCGAGGAGTTGCAGCGGGTTGACGCCAAAAATCATCGCAGCGATTACGGCAATCACCAAGGTGCCCATGCTCAGGCCGCGCCCGCCCAGCATGCCGCCTGCGCCGCCCGCGCTGCGGCGATCTTCCACATTGCCGGATTGTTCTCCACCTTCCCATCGCATGGCGTGTCGTCCTTTCGTATTGCGTGAGCCGTCAATGGCTATCTGTCTGTATGCAGCCATTATCCGCGATCATCTTGTTGCGTGCACGCGCGAAAAAAGGTTGAACAGGCGTTGGCAGACCGTACACAGGCTGTCACCGCATGCCAGATGGTTTCTGTACAGGGCTGCGCAGAAGGGCAGAAAGTGGCTGGCGCGAATTACAGCGTGTGCCTTGTGGCGCCGCGGCGGGCGGCCATTTCGTTGCCCGCTTCTGTTTGCATCTCTGTGCTCATGCTGGCAAAGCCTGCCGGGAAGGCGACTTGCTCTTCCAGCGCAATGTGCGCTTGGTACAGCGCAACGAATGCATCGATCAGCCCTGCATGCAAGGCCAGATCAGGCGTGCAGCCTTGCTGCACGGCTTGTAGCAGGGAGCGCAGTTGCTGCCAGGCGGCGGCCATGTCTTGATGCTGTTGCAAGAGCGTGCGTGCGCACTGCACCAGCTCGGCCTTGCCGCTGGCCAGCAGCAGCGGGAACACATGGCGCTCTTCATCTTCATGGTGGTGGGGTGCGGCCAGCTCGAAATAACGCAGGATGTTGCCGGCGGCGTCTTGCGCTTGCTGGTCGGCCCCGTGGGCGGCCATGTGCTGCCACAGTTTGTGCAGCAGTTCGCAGCGTTCGTGCACGCGATCGTGGCAGGCATGCAACAGCGTCAAAGGGGCATCAAAGCTGGCAGCGCCTGGCGCCGGCTGGTTGCGGCGGGATTCGGTAGGGTCAGAGATGTGCATGCAGGTATTTTCGGGGTTGCTGCGTATTTTGTGTGGATGCCCTTGCAACAGCCAGGGCTGTTTATGGATCGAATGGCCCGGTTGATGGTCTTTTTGGTATTTTGCCGCCGGCGGGAGGCCTTAACGC
>JAGOGU010000226.1 GCA_017996515.1 Allobrachymonas sp. | reverse complement strand
CCCGAGCCCGGCTTGCTCAACCACGACAAGGTCATCCCCATGCCGCACATTGGCGCCAGCACGGCCGAGGCCGAAGAGAACTGCGCCATGATGGCGGCCGACCAGCTCATGGACTTTTTGCAAAACGGCAATGTGGTCAATTCGGTGAACTTTCCGGCCATGAGCATGGCGCGCACGCAAGGCGCAGCCCGCATCACGTTCTCGAACGAGAACGTGTCTGGTGTGTTGGGGCATGTGCTGTCTGTGCTGGCAGATGCGCAAATCAACGTGATTGATATGGTCAACCGCAGCCGTGGCAATCTGGCCTACAACATTCTGGATGTGGAAAACCATCCGGCAGAAAGCGTGATTGCCGCGATCGAAAAAGTGGAAAACGTGATTCGCGTGCGCGTGTTGTAATCGTCACGCCGTTGGGCGCTGTTTCAGCCAGCACGCAGCAGGCTGAAATAGCGCAAACCACCAAAAAACCGCATGTCATGCAATGCGGTTTTTTTGTGGCTGCCCATAGAAGGCTCTTGTATCAAGGGTTCTTGTGAATGCCCGGCCAAGCGGCTGGTTAGTCTGCATCTTGTGCTTTGTCGCTCTCAGGCAGTTCTGCTTCTACTTTTTCGTGCAGGTTCAACATGTGCTGCGCCTGGGGTTCGGGCAGGGTTTCGGCCTGACGCAAGGCGCGCTGCATGGCGCGGTTGCGCACATCGGCTTGCTCTAGCGTGCGCAACACCGTTTGCGTTTGCGAGCGGATTTTGCTGAGCACATCGCCAAACTTGCCAAATTCGGTTTTGACTGCGCCCAGCACCTGCCACACCTCGCTGCTGCGTTGCTCCAGCGCCAGCGTGCGAAAGCCCATTTGCAGCGCATTGAGCATGACCAGCAAGGTGGTGGGGCCGGCCAGTGCCACGTGGTAGTCGCGTTGCATGCTTTCCATCAATCCCGGGCGGCGCAGCACTTCGGCATACAGCCCTTCTGTCGGCAAAAACAGAATGGCAAAGTCGGTGGTGTGGGGTGGTGCGATGTAGCGTTCGGCAATGGTTTTGGCTTCTTGCCGAATGCGTGCTTCCAGTTGGCGGGCGGCCTGCTCGGCGGCTGCCACATCGGCCTGTTGCTGGGCAGCCAGCAGGCGTTCGTAGTCTTCGTTGGGGAATTTGGCATCAATCGGCAGCCACAGCGGGCTGCCGTCATCGCCCTTGCCGGGCAGGCGGACGGCAAAGTCCACGGCGTGGCGGTGGTTGGGGTGTACGGGCACCTGGCTGGCGTATTGATCGGGCGTGAACACCTGCTCCAGCAAGGCGCCCAGTTGCGCTTCGCCAAACATGCCGCGCACCTTCACATTGGTGAGCAGGTGTTTGAGGTCGCCCACGCCCTGTGCCAGCGTTTGCATTTCGCCTAGGCCACGGTGCACCATTTCCAGCCGCTCGGCCACTTGCTTGAAACTTTCGCCCAGCCGCGCCTGCAAGGTGGATTGCAGTTTTTCATCCACGGTTTGGCGCATTTCGTCGAGCTTGGCGCTGTTGCTTTGTTGCAGTTGCGCCATCTGCTCTTGCAAGGTGCCGCGCATTTCTGCCAGTCGGCGGGCGTTGGCTTCGCTCAAGGCGTCAAGCTGCTGGCTGAGCGTGTCTGACACCTGCTTTTGCATTTGCGCCAAGCCGGCCTGTACCCCTTGCAATTGCTGGGCCTGCGTGCGAGCCGATTCGGCGCTGTGTTGTACCAGCCCGGTTTGGAATGTGCTGAAAGCCTGTGCCTGCTCTTGCCGGGTGTTGCGGGCGGTTTCGGCCAGTTCGCGGCGCAGCTCGCGCTCCAGCCGCTCGTTGCTTTGCTCGATGGTGCTGCTCAGCTCCTGCCGCAGGGCGTGCTGGGCAGACGTATCGGGTCGCCGCAACCACAAGATCACCAGCACGACGAGGTTGGCGATCAACAGTGCGGCCAGCAGCACAAACATCCAGGTGAGAGAGGCATCGGTCATGGCAAGGTCGGGAGAAAAAAACGGCAAACGCCCCATGCAACCAGGAAAGATGGCAAGGCGGCAAAGTTTGCATTATGCGACGCCGCAGCTGGCAGCAGGGAGAATAAAAAACAGGCAGAGCGGTGCGGCTCTGCCTGCAGATGAATACAGCCTGTGCGGCTGCATGGGAGAGCCGACTTTTATACCAGCAATGCATTCACCCGTCGCACATAGGCTGCGGGGTCGGCGGGCATGCCGCCTTCGGCCAGCAGCGCCTGGTCAAAGAGGATGGATGCCAGGTCGGCAAAGCGCTCGGCATGGTCTTGTTCGGCTTGCAGTTTTTGGATCAGGGCATGCTCAAGGTTGATTTCGAGCACGGGTTTGACGTTGGGCACGGCTTGCCCTGCTTGTTGCAGCAGGCGCGCCAGTTGCAGACTCATGCCCTGGTCTTGCGACACCAGGCAGGCGGGTGAGTCCACCAGTCGGGTGGTGGCACGCACGTCTTCGGCCTGGTCTTTGAGCACGTCCTTGAGTTTTTCGAGCAGGGGTTTGGCGCTTTCCTGTGCGGCTTCGGCGGCTTTCTTCTCTTCTTCGTCTTGCAGCTTGCCCAAATCAACCGCGCCTTTGGCCACGCTTTGCAGCGGCGTGCCGTCAAACGCGGGCAAAAAGCCCAGCGCCCATTCGTCCACGCGGTCGGTCATGAGCAGCACCTCGATGCCTTTTTTACGGAACACTTCCAGCTGCGGGCTGCTTTTGGCGGCGGCCAGCGTTTCTGCGGTGATGTAGTAGATGGCTTCTTGCCCTTCTTTCATGCGGGCTTTGTAGTCGGCAAAGCTCACACTGGGGCTGGCGCTGCCGGTGCTG
>JAGOGU010000225.1 GCA_017996515.1 Allobrachymonas sp. | reverse complement strand
TGCTACAGGCCAATGGCAAAGAAGGCGAACAAACCGTCTTTCACTTCCATCTGCACGTGCTGCCACGCCACGCCAACGATGGCGTCGGCCTGAACTGGCCGCGCAAGGAGCCTGCCCCCGAAGTTTTGCAAGACTACGCCCAACGCTTACGCACTGCATGGCAAAGCCAACATAGGCAGTAAAGCGGCATGTTTATCGCTAGCCAGCCATAAAGCTTTTTCAAACAAAACAGCCTGCAGCCTACAAAGCATTGTGCTTTCAAGACTCGCTGTGATACAGCTCTCGGATGGTCATTCGATCCAGCCAAACGCCGTCTCATTGCTTTTTCAAAGCAATGAAACAACCTTGCTGAAATGCATGCCACCTTGGGGAAAGCCCCTTTCGGTTTGCAACAACGGCTGCGGCGACACACGCTTGCACAAGTTGCACCGCACGCGCTTTTTCACGGCTTCGCGCCGGCCTCACTCCCCCTCGGTACCATGCTGAGGATGGTAGGGGCCATACAGCAGGCCATTCGGCTTGGGCAACAGCAGCCGATTGCTTGTGATACGCGCATAGGTGAACCCTTGATCGGTTGCCGTATTTACCACCTGATTCAGTGCAGCGGTAATCAGCATTCCCAGCAAACCATTGCCTGTCTGCTGCTGTTCTGCGCTGGAAGCCGAGGCTTTGCCATGCCACAGCTCCTTGCCCGTCACCAAGCTCACCAGTCTGGCTTCCGCGCTCACCTCAGTTACGCTTTGCAGAACCTGATAGCGCGTTCCATACTGTGTAATCGTCAAATACAGCACAGCATCGGCACCAAAAATTTCACGCAATTTTTGCGTTGGCACTGCATGGATTTCATCCGCAATGGTCAAACCGTTCTCTCGAAAAGTCTCATTGACCAAGGTCACCGGAAGCACGTAATAGCCCCCTTCGGCCAAAGGCATGGTGGTATGCGCCAACAGCCCATACGTGCCTTGCACAGCGGGGGATTTGTTGATAGGCGGCAGCACCAGAATCGAGCGTGGCTTGGCCTCACGGAACGCGGAGTAATCAAATGGCTCTTTGGGCACTGCGCAGCCAACCAGCGTGCATGCAGCCGCCACCATCACCACCCGTTTGAGCAAAGCAGACGGAATGAAAACACTTTTTTTCATGGCTGTTTCACCTTGGAAAGCAGATGGTCGATATACGGCGCCGCCTCAGGGAACGCCGTTTTTTCTTCGTTCAGTTGCTGGAGCATTTTTTCATCCTGCCCCGCTTTGCCGTACAGCATGCCAAGATGTGCACGGAAGCCCGGTGGCAATTGCTCATTGCGGCTGCGAGCCTGCTCGCGTTGTTTTTCCAGCTCGGCAATCTGCGACTCGACGGACTCACCCTTCAAATACGCATATTGCTGCGCTGGAAACGTGCCCCATGCATAAAGCTGGGGCGCCTGCGCACACCCTGCAAGAGCAAGCACGGCTAGCGTCAGTGTTGCATGACTAATTCTTGATTTCATGGCTGAAGATTGACTGGTCATTAAACCCAACGCTTAGCGTTCTACGCGCCAAGCACCCGTATCGATGGCATCTGCCATTTTTTGAACGGCCTCGCGAATGGCCAGATCAAGCACCTTGCCATTGAGCGTGGAGTCGTAACTTGCCGTGCTGCCAAAGCCGATGATTTCTCGATTGGACAGCTCATACTCGCCAGCCCCCTGCGCCGAATAGACAACGGCACTGGTTTGCGTATCCACCACATTGATGCTGACTTTGGCATAGGCCATTTGCGACTTGCCACGCCCCAGGATCCCAAACAGTTGGTGATCGCCGACCTCCTTGCGACCAAACTCCGTCACTGCGCCTGTCAATACATAGCGCGCACCACGTAACTGCTGTTTTTGCTGGCTCAATTGAGCTTCTTGTCGCAGTTCGGTCATGTTTTCGCGATCAAGAACCGTGAATCGCTGCGACTGATGCAAATGGCTGCTCAGAATCGTTCCCGCCTGACCGCCCAGACGATCTACCCCATCCGAAAAAATGCCCCGCATATAGCTTGAGCGATTGTCGAACTTGCCAATGGATACCGCCACGCGCGCGCCATGATAAGGCTGCTGCGCGCTGGCCGTTTTGGGCGTTTCCAACGCGCGAAACGTTTCCTGAGTTGCACAAGCGGTCAAAGAAAAAGCCGCGCTAACAAGCACGGCAGACACAACAGTAGTACGCATAAAACTTCTCATCTTGTGACTTTTCTATCCGTTTTACCAAAACCGAAGCGCGTCATGGGCCTTTCCAAAGGAAGACATTTGGCACACTTGTTACATAATTATAAACCTGTAACAGACGCCTGTCTCAGGATTCTTAAAGAGGCACATGAAAAACGCCCTTTCGTTCATCGAACGAAAGGGCGCATGCGCAACTGAATCGGTGCTTCAAGAATCAGTGATTCAGGATCTTGTCGAGGAAATCTTTGGTACGCGGCTGGCGCGCATCGGGGTTGCCAAAGAACTCGTCTTTGCTGCAATCTTCCAGAATCTTGCCGCCCACGTCCATGAAGATGACGCGGTCACTCACCTTGCGCGCAAAGCCCATTTCGTGGGTGACGCACATCATGGTCATGCCCTCGTTGGCGAGCTGCACCATCACATCCAGCACTTCGCCCACCATCTCGGGGTCAAGCGCAGAGGTCGGCTCGTCAAACAGCATCACGATCGGATCCATGGAGAGCGCCCGCGCAATGGCCACGCGCTGCTGCTGACCTCCCGAGAGCTGGCCGGGGAATTTGTCCTTGTGCGCCAGCAGACCCACGCGATCCAGCATTTTGAGGCCGCGCTCTTTGGCTTCGGTC
>JAGOGU010000224.1:1559-2815 GCA_017996515.1 Allobrachymonas sp. | reverse complement strand
TTGCAGCCATCGGAAGGCGATGTCGCCGTAGGCTCTGCGGCCTGGAGCATGCGTTTGAGCCAGCAGCTTGCGCAGATTCGCGTCGGAGACGGGGCGGCCAACTTGGCCGCGGCGCCGATGCAAGCCGCTTCAGCCAGTGTTTCAGCAAGCGTTTCGGCGGCGGCGTCCACACCATCAGGCAGTGGCAAACCGGCCGTGGTAACGGCTGGCGCAGCTGCCAATGACCCGGTTTGGCGCTGGAAAATGGCCGCAGGTTTTGCTTCGCTGGCAGCCGTGGGCGTCATGGTCTGGAATCTGCTGGGGCAGCAACCGGCGGCAGGAGGAGCTGATGCGCTGATGGCCGCGCACGGCAGCTCGGCGGCAGTGCCTGCAGCCACCGTGATGCAGCAGGAAGAAGGTGTATTGAAGGCGCAAGAGCAGCAGGCTCAAGGGTTGGCTGCCTCTGCCGAAGACCCCTATACCGAGGCCTTGCTGCTGGCGCATACCCAGTTGGGCGAAAGCCTGTTGTTGCAGGATGTGCTCTTGACAGAATAAAGTGGCATACAACGGCATATAACTGAATGGAATAGGACGGATTTTGTTTTGAGTTTCTTTCGTCACGGTTTTTCTTGGGCGGGCAAAGCACCTCGCCAGTGGTTGGCTGTCAGCGCGCTGCTGCTGGCTGGCTGCGGTGTGGCAGGTACAGTCTGGGGGCAGCAGGCCGGGCAGGGCGTGGCCAATCAGAGCCCGGCTGCAGCCAACCCGATGTATTGGTTGCAGCGTTGGCACAACGCCGTGACGCGCCATCCTTATATGGGTACGGTCACGGTTACGCAAGAGCGCGGTCGTTCGCGCAGCGCGCGCGTATGGCACGGTGTGCGGGACGGGCAGCAGCCGATTGATCGCATCGATATGCTTTTGCCCGACGGCAATTCGCGCACCCTGTTGCACAGAGGGCGCGACATGGTCATGCTGCGGGAAGAAAAAGACGGTCAGCGCCACCGCGCGGGGCGCGAAATCCCTTGGGGCGGCGGGCCGTTTACCATGGCCGAACAAATGGATCATGCCTTGCTGCGCCAGTCTGTGCGGTATTACCGCGTGGTGCCTTTGGGGCAGCAACGCGTGGCCAGCTATCAGACGGACGCTATCGGCTTCATGCCAACGGACAAATTGCGTGCCTCGTACCGCTTCTGGACGGAGCAACAAACCGGTCTTTTGCTCAAATGGCAAATGCTGGAAATGGATGCTGCTGATGCGCAAGCGTGGGACAAGGCCAA
>JAGOGU010000224.1:0-1459 GCA_017996515.1 Allobrachymonas sp. | reverse complement strand
CCGTCCACCCCATCCCCCCCGCGAGGGCGGGATGCGCATGGCCCGTCGCCAATATGCCGACAGCCACAGCATCACGGCGGTAGGGGCGGTGCCACAGCTTGCCTTGCAGCAGGCGGTGGATGCCTTGTATCGCCCCTGAGTCGGTGTGGGGGTCTGTGCTGCGGTCAAAAGATTTCAAGAAGGATTTGAGCTTGAGATGCGATCAATGGTTGGAATGTATTTCGAGTGCATGAATGATGAGGTGATGTATTGAACAAGCGCAATTTTTTCAATGGCATAGGTCGCGTAAACGATGCGGCTATTGCGGATAAGCAAGCTACTGCTTGCTGTCGCCGCTTCCAGCCACGCCTGAAGGCGGGTGTGTTGCTGGCCGTTACGTTGGCGCTGCTGGGCGCCTGCAAAAACTCCGCTTCGCCTGCGGCTGTGGAATCGAACCAGTCGGCGGCCAGCCAGGCACCGGCAGCGATGGCAGCGGTGCCTGCATCCACGGCACCGGCAGCGCCTGCGTTGGTGAGCGGTTTGCCAGACTTTACGCCGCTGGTGGATCAGGTCGGCCCTTCGGTGGTCAATATCCGTGTGATGGAAAAAACAGGCCGTAGCATGCTGGGCAGATCGGGCGCGAGCGATCCGATGGAAGAGTTGCTGCGGCGCTTTTTCGGCATCCAGCCAGACCAGTTGCCGCGCAGCCAACCCGAAGGCAGCGGCGAAGAGCGCCCAGCAGGCATTGGCTCGGGCTTCATCGTCTCGGCAGACGGTTACATCATGACCAATGCCCACGTGGTGGAAGATGCCGACTCCCTGATCGTGACCTTGGCCGATAAACGCGAGTTTCGCGCCAAGGTAGTGGGTTTGGACAAGCGCACCGATGTGGCTGTCGTCAAGATCGAAACCAATGATCTGCCCGTGGTCAAAATCGGCAATACCGAGGCGCTCAAGGTCGGGCAGTGGGTCATGGCCATTGGCTCGCCGTTTGGCTTGAATAACAGTGTCACGGTTGGCGTGGTCAGCGCCAAGCAGCGTGATACGGGGGAATATCTGCCGTTCATCCAGACGGATGTGGCGATCAATCCGGGCAACTCCGGCGGGCCGCTGATCAATATGTCGGGCGAAGTGGTGGGCATCAACAGCCAGATTTATTCGCGCTCTGGCGGCTATATGGGCATTTCGTTTGCCATTCCGATCGACGAGGCCATGCGCATTGCCGAGCAGTTGCGCGCATCGGGCACGGTCACGCGCGGACGCATCGGCGTGCAGATTGCCCCGGTGAGCAAAGAGGTGGCCGAGTCACTGGGGCTGGCGGGGGATCAGGGCGCGCTGGTACGCAGCGTGGAATCAGGCGCGCCGGCAGACAAAGCGGGTATTCAGCCGGGGGACGTGATTACCCGGGTGGATGGCAAAGCCGTTGAGCGCACGGCCGATCTGCCCCGCATGATCGGTGCCATCAAGCCCGGCACCCCGG
>JAGOGU010000223.1 GCA_017996515.1 Allobrachymonas sp. | reverse complement strand
GCTCACGCTGGGGTTGTCGCTGCTGGTGCTGGCAAAGCGCAGCAGTTTGGCAATGCGCTCCTGGTTGGCGCGGTCTTCGCCCAAGCCTTCTTTCAGCACGGCGCCAAATTCGGCGTAGAACCGGGCGTACGGGCCGGTGGCGTCTTTGCCTGCTTCGCCCTCTGTCTTGTCGGATGTTGCTGCATCGGTTTCAGCGGGGCTGGCCTCCTGCTTGACCAGGTCTTCCAGCATGCCCAGTATGCGGCGGGTGTTGCCGTCGCGAATGGTTTTGATGTCGCGGCTTTCTTGCAGCAGCTCGCGGCTCACGTTCAGGGGCAGGTCGCTGGCATCAATCACGCCTTTGACAAAACGCAGGTATTGGGGCAGCAGGGCTTCTGCCTCGTCCATGATAAACACACGGCGCACATAGAGTTTGAGGCCGTGCGTGTTGTCGCGCTGGTACAGGTCAAACGGCGCTTTGGCAGGCAAATACAGCAGTTGCGTGTATTCGGTATTGCCTTCTACCTTGTTGTGGCTCCAGGCCAGCGGGTCGGTGTAATCGTGCGCCAGTTGCTGGTAAAAGTTTTTGTACTGCTCGGGCGTGATGTCTTTTTTCGGGCGCGTCCACAGGGCGCTGGCTTCATTGACCTGCTCCCACTCGCCGGTTGGTACCATTTCGCCGGGCTGGTCGTTTTCGCCTTCTTTCCATTCTTCTTTGGGCATGAAAATGGGCAGGCCGATGTGGTCGGAATACTGGTGAATCAGCTCTTTGAGCTTGTAGCCGTTGAGGTAGTCGAGCTGGTCTTCGCGCAGGTGCA
The DNA here is from genome assembly GCA_017996515.1 of Allobrachymonas sp. Lineage (GTDB taxonomy): Bacteria > Pseudomonadota > Gammaproteobacteria > Burkholderiales > Burkholderiaceae_C > Brachymonas. Next base: position 2,020 of record JAGOGU010000223.1, on the reverse strand, counting down.
GGGTAATGCGGGTGCCGCGCGCGGTTTGCGTGATGGTCTCGGTCGAAAAATCGCCCATGCCGCCACTGACCCAGCGCACGCCTTCTTCGGCGGCAAGGCCGGCGCGACGGCTTTCAACGGTGATTTTGTCAGCCACGATGAAGCCGGAATAAAAGCCCACGCCAAACTGGCCGATGAGTTGCGTATCGGTTTTCTGGTCGCCCGTGAGCTGGCTCACAAAATCTTTGGTGCCGCTTTTGGCAATGGTGCCCAGGTGGGCAATGGCCTCTTGTGCGCTCATGCCAATGCCGTTGTCTTCGATGGTGATGGTTTTGGCTGCTTTGTTCATCGACACGCGCACGCGTAGCTCGGGATCGCCTTCGTACAGCTCAGGCTTATTCAACGCCTCGAAGCGCAGTTTGTCGCAGGCGTCAGACGCGTTGCTGACCAGTTCGCGCATGAAAATGTCGGGGTTGGAATACAGGGAATGGGTGACCAGATGCAGCAGCTGCGCCACTTCGGCCTGAAAGGAATGGGTTTGTGCAGTCATGAAAATCCCGAAATAGAAAGATAGGCAAGAAAAACAAAGCCTGAAGGTGGATGCTGCGGGCATTTTTTCAAGCCTGTCATTGCAAGCATGCTGTCTGGCGACAGAGGCGATAAAACAGCCGCGTAAGAGCCGCCATGGCCTATGCACCGCCTACAATGGCGGGCATGCAATCTACTGAACTTGACCTTACCCCTTTAACCGCCGTTTCGCCGCTGGATGGTCGATACGCCGCCAAGCTCAAACCGCTGCGCAGCAGCATGAGCGAATTTGGCTATATGCGCTTTCGCGTGCAGGTGGAAATTGCCTGGTTCATGGCGCTGAGCGATGCGGGTATGCCTGAATTTGCCCCCCTCAGCCCGGATGCGCGCAGCTATTTGGCAGAGCTGGTCAAAGGCTTTTCGCCCGAAGATGCGCGCGCCATCAAGGCGTTTGAAAAAACCACCAACCACGACGTGAAGGCGGTGGAATACTGGATCAAGAGCAAATTCGAAGGTCGCCCCGAACTGCAGGCCGCCGCCGAGTTTGTGCACTTTGCCTGCACCAGCGAAGACATCAACAACACCAGCCATGCTTTGCAACTCAAGGCTTGCCGCGAACAGGCCGTGCTGCCGGGGCTGGATGGCCTGTGCGCCAGCCTGCGCAACATGGCGCAACAGTATGCGGCGGTGCCCATGTTGAGCCGCACGCACGGCCAAACGGCCAGCCCCACCACGGTAGGTAAGGAAATGGCCAATGTGCTGGTGCGCCTGCAAAAAGCGCGCGAGCAGATTGCCGCCGTGCCGCTGCTGGCCAAAATGAACGGCGCGGTGGGCAACTACAACGCCCACTTGAGCGCCGCACCCGATATGGACTGGGAAGCCTTCAGCAAGCAAGTGATCGAAACGCCCGAGCCGCAAGGGTTGGGTCTGACCTTTCAGCCCTACAGCATTCAGATCGAGCCGCACGACTACATGGCGCAACTGTTTGATGCCGTGGCGCGCAGTAACACCATCTTGATTGATTTGGCGCGTGATGTGTGGGGTTACATCAGCCTGGGCTATTTCAAGCAAAAACTCAAAGAAGGCGAAATCGGCTCGTCCACCATGCCGCACAAGGTCAATCCCATCGACTTTGAAAACGCCGAGGGCAACTTAGGTTTGAGCAATGCCTTGCTGCGCCACTTGAGCGAGAAGCTGCCCATCAGCCGCTGGCAGCGCGACTTGACCGACAGCACCGTGCTGCGCAACATGGGCGTGGCCTTGGGGTATGCCGTGCTGGCACACCAATCGCTGGCCGTGGGCTTGAGCAAGCTGCAACTCAATGAAGAGCGTTTGGCCGAAGACCTGAACAACGCCTGGGAAGTGCTGGCCGAGCCCATCCAGACCGTGATGCGCCGCTATGGCGTGCAGGGCGCTTACGAAAAACTCAAGGCCGTTACCCGCGGCAAAACCGTGCAGGCGGCCGATTTGCATGCGTTGATTCGCAGCCTGGAAATACCCGAGGCAGAAAAAA
>JAGOGU010000222.1 GCA_017996515.1 Allobrachymonas sp. | reverse complement strand
GACAAGCCCCATTTCACCAGCAATTTCACCATGGCTCCCGTTTCTCCTTCTTCTCGTATTCAATCCGATAACAGCAGGCAGAAATAACCTGCACCCGATATTGTGCCGCTTGTTGACGGCAAACGTAGCGCCCGATTTGACCCACCGTAGATGAGGCGGGGATTTTTAGGAAGGGCTTTGCAAAATTCAATCCCCGCTTCCAACCCAAGGCCTCTTCTACAATGCCGGTCATGTCTGCCACTGCCCCTTCCTGCACACCGCGCCTGCGCCTTTATCTGGACTTGATCCGCTGGGATCGGCCTGCTGGCTGGCTGTTGCTGCTGTGGCCTACGCTGGCTGCGCTGTGGCTGGCGGCCGGGGGCTTTCCGGGTTGGCATTTGCTGGCGGTGTTTACGCTGGGCACCATCTTGATGCGCAGCGCCGGCTGCTGCATCAACGACGTGGCCGACCGCGATTTTGACCGCCACGTCAAACGCACGGCCAACCGCCCCGTGACCAGCGGTCGCATCAGCGTGAAAGAGGCGCTGGCCGTGGGCGCCGCATTGACTTTTCTGGCATTTTTGCTGGTGTTGAGCACCAATCTGCCCACCATTCTGTATGCCTTTCCGGCGCTGCTCATCAGCATGGCCTACCCGTTTGCCAAGCGCTTGGTCTCTGTACCGCAAGCCGTGCTGGGGCTGGCCTTTAGCTGGGGCATTCCCATGGCCTATGCAGCCACCCAAGGGCATGTGCCCGCGCAGGCGCTGTGGCTGATAGTGGGCAATCTGTTTTGGGTGATTGCCTACGATACCGAATACGCGATGGTTGATCGCGACGATGATTTGAAGATTGGCATCAAAACCTCGGCCATTGCCTTTGGCCGCTTCGACATTGCAGCCGTAGCCCTCTGCTATTTGCTGTACACGGGCATATGGTGGGGCGTGTTGTGGCAGGTGGCTGGTGCGGCGCCTGGCGCATGGGCGCGGCTGGTATGGGCGGCTGGGTTGGTGGCCGTGCTGGCGCAAATCACATGGCATCTCTGGCTGATTCGCACGCGCGATCGCCAGCGCTGTTTTGCCGCCTTTCGCCACAACCACTGGATTGGCCTGAGCGCATGGGCCACCACCTTGGCACTGACCCCATGGGGTGGCTGAAGGCTGCCGAGCAAATTTCAGGCAAAACCTTTGCGCCATCAGCACCAGCAGCCCTGCACAGCAGCTCAAGCGCCGTCTGGCGAAGACTGCGGTTTTTTCACAGCACGCAACATCATGCTGGCAAACGGCGTACCCGCATGCATGGGGTGCACCTCGCAGGCAAAACCGATTTGTTCCAGCTGCGCCTGCCATTGCGCCACGGTGCGGCAATACATGGCGATGGAAGCATGCCCCCGCACCTTGAAAACCAAGGCATCGACCCAGTTGCTGAACCGAAAAGGCAGGCCGCCCGCCTTGTCGCCTACGCGCAGCAGCAGCGTGCCGCCATCGCTCAAGCAGGCATATACGCGCGCCAGCACATCTTCTTGCGCGGCGTAGGGAATATAGTGCAGCACATCCAGAATCGTGACCACATCGCTGGGCGCGAACTGGGCACGGGCAATGTCAGCCTGCTCGATCAGCGCCCGATCCTGATGCGCGGCCAGCGCCGCGCGCGCGCGTTCCACATCCCTGGGCATTAACTCCAGCCCGTGCACACGGCACCCAATCGGGGGCGGCTGCCAATCCGCCGGCCAAGCGCCCGGCTCGGCAGCAGCTTCGTCCACGGCCAGCAGCAAACTGGCCAGCAAGCCCTGGCCACAGCCCAAATCCAGAATGCGTGCGCCAGCAGGGATCCAACCATTGGCCAAAATGCCCGCAAACATCGGGTCCATACTTAGTTTGCCCCGTGCGAAATGCCAGGCAAAACGCCCGGCAGCCCGGTAATGGCGAGTGGCAGCAGTCAGCAAAGATGAAGGCAGAGAGGGAGACATAGCTGGAAACACAGTGCCCGTGGCAACGGGCGCAAATTCTGGGATGATAGCGGCATCTTTAATCGCTGTTTTTCAACAACCCCATCCACCTATTAACCGGAATATTTGTCACCATGCGTTTTTCCATCCGATCCACCGCCCTGGCCTGCCTGTGTTTGGCCGCCGCTACCGCCAGCCAGGCGCAAGAAGCCGCCCCTCCGGCCATTGACCCCAACGCCTTTGCACACTGCCTGGCCGGCCTGCGCAACAGCCCGGCTTTTGCCAATATCTCTAACAGCACCTGGCAGCAGCACGTGGCAACCCTCACGCCTGACGCCACCGTTTTGCCCCTGCTCAACCGCCAACCCGAATTCAGCATGCCCGCCTGGGACTATCTGGCCGTGCTGGTCGATAAAGAGCGCGTGGCCGACGGCCGCGCCGCCTACCGGCAGTGGCTGCCCGTGCTGCGCCAGATCCAGCAACGCTATGGCGTGGAGCCCGCCGTCGTGCTCGGCGTGTGGGGGGTAGAAAGCAATTTTGGCCGCATCACCGGCGGACGCCCGCTGCTGCAATCGCTGGGCACCCTGTCGTGCTTTGGCCGACGCCAAGGCTATTTCCGCACGGAATTTGCCAGCGCCCTGCGCATCGTGCAAGAAGGCAGCATCAGCGCCGACAAGCTCAAAGGTTCGTGGGCTGGCGCCTTTGGCCAAACCCAATTCATGCCCAGCACCTTTCTGCGCACCGCTGTGGACTTTGATGGCGACGGCAGACGCGATTTGATCGACAACGTGCCGGACGCGTTGGCCTCAACCGCCAACTTTCTGCGCAAAGCGGGCTATGTCTCCAATCAGCCCTGGGGCTATGAAGTCAAACTGCCAGCGGGCTTCGACGCCAGCCAGGCGGGCCGCCGCAATCGCC
>JAGOGU010000041.1 GCA_017996515.1 Allobrachymonas sp. | reverse complement strand
AGCCCGCCCTGCCCGCTTGCCCGCGGTGCATCAGCCACAACAGGTAGCTGCCGCCCAACACTGCGGTGAGCACACCCACAGGAAGTTCTTGCGGCGCAATCAGCCAGCGCGCCAGAATGTCTGCCACCAGCAGCAGCAGGCCGCCCATGCAAGCGCTGAGCAGCACCAGCATGCCATGCCGCGTATGCACCATGCCGCGCACCAGATGTGGCGCGACCAACCCGATAAAAGCAATCAGCCCGCTTTGCGCCACGGCAGCGCCCGTGCCCAAAGCCAGCACGGCAATCAGCCCGGCGCGCATTTGCGGCAAGGCCAAACCCAGCGTACGCGCCGTCCACTCGCCCAGCGCCAGGCCATCCAGCGCAGGGGTCAACATCCAGGCCAGCAACACACAGGCCAGCCAGGCCACGGCCATGACCAGGCAAGCATCCCAGCCCACAAAAGCCGTGCTGCCCAACAAAAAAGACTGCATGGATTGCAGCACATCCAACCGCGCCAACAGCACCAGGCTGGATAACGCCCCCAGCACCACGCCTGCCACCACACCAGCCAGTAGCAACCGCAAGGTGTGCTGCACGCCACGCGCCAGCAGCAGGGTCAGCAGCACGGCCAATGTGGCACCGGCAAACGCCGCGCCCGTAATGCCCAGGCGCACCACCAGATCTGTCGCAAATGGTGAGCCGCCCAAGGCCACCAGCGCCAATGCCACCCCCAGCGAGGCGCCAGAAGAACTGCCCAGCAAATACGGGTCAGCCAGTGGATTGCGAAACAAGCCCTGCGCTACCGCCCCAGCCACACCCAGCAGCCCGCCGGCCAGCCAGGCGCCCAGCGTGCGCGGCAGGCGAATGTCCCACACGATCAGGCGCAGGGCATCGTCTGCATCGGCAGTGCTTGCCAGTGCCGACCACGGCCATGCCCAGCCTGTGCTGCCGACGCCCAGCCCTACGAACAGGGCCACAACCGCCAGCGCCAGCAATATCAACAGCACGCCCCACGCCCGGCGCGAAGCTGTAGTAGCCGCCGTGGGCGAAGCATGAGAAGCGGGGGAATGCATGGCAGATGGATGGTGAATGAATAACAGGAAGCAAAAAATATCAGGGCGCGCGCAGTGCAAGCGCGAACTGCTCATCAAACATTAATCAGGCATTATCTAACCGGGCTGAGTGATGGAACTGAGTGGACTGATTGTGCCGAGCTGCGTGGGTTGGCACGGGCAGGCGACGCAGCATGCGACCCCAATTTGTTGGTGATGCAGCGCGCCAGTACCTGCGCGCCTTCTGCCATACGCGGGCTGGGGCGCACCAGCAAATCGACCTCCCGCTGGCTGAAGCGACACATGCGCTGCTGGCGCACGGCTGGCATATGCTGCCAGCCGGGGTACAGGCCAGCGCCCTGCTCGGCACTATCGGTAAAAACAATCAAATCGGGGTTGGCACGCACCACAAATTCGGGGTTGAGTTTGGGAAAAGGCCCCTGCGCCGCAGGCACCACATTTTTCATGCCCAGCGCAGCCAAGGTCTCGCCGATGAAAGAGCCTTCACCCGCGGCAAACGGCCCGCGACCAACTTCGACAAACACGCGTTTGCCGCGCACAGCCACCGGCACGGCTTGCGCCGCTTGGGCAATGCCCCGTTCAATGCCTTGCCAAACGGCATCGGCCTTGCTGGCAGGCAAGCCTGTTATGGCAGCGATGCGCGTCAGTCCCTTGCGCACATCGGCATGGGTTTGGGTGCGCAAGGCCACGACCTGGATACCCAACGCCGCCAGCCGATCGCTGACGCGAGATGACTCCGACACCAGCACCACATCGGGGTGCAACGCCACAATGGCCTCGATGTTCGGGGTCAGCCCGTCCCCCAGCTGAGGCAGGCGCTGCACCTGCGCGGGCCAGTTGGAATAACGGTCCACCCCCACCAACCGGTCGCAAGCGCCCAAGGCGCATACGCTCTCGGTCAGCGAAGGCAACAGGCTCACCACCCGCGTGGCGGGACGATCAAAGCGCAGGGTACGGCCTCTGTCGTCTTGCACGTCTGCGGCATGCGCGGTCGATACGGCCAACGCATACAGCATGGCCGCAGCCAGCAGGCCATCAACCGCTTGCTGGCACAGGCGAGCAAGCCGCTGCCGTCCTTGTGGCGCAAAAATATTGAAAAGCATGTTTGAAAATTTCTTTCCTTTTGTGCCCTCTGGGGTGTCCTTGGGGGTGTGCCTGATCCGGGCTGATTACCAGCGCGGTGCCCAGCGCACACCCGCATAGAACGTGCGCCCGGGCGTGGCATAGCCTCTGGCGAGTTGGTATTTTTTGTCGGCCACGTTATCTACCCGCGCCAGTACCTGCCAATCGCGCGCGATGGTGGTGCTGACATACAGGTTCATCACGCCATAGCCGCCCAATTCTCTGGTGTTGGCAGCATTGTCATAACGCCTGCTGGATGCCTGCACTTCGGCCCCCACCGTCCAGTTCGCTGGGCCAGTGGTGAATTTGGTATCAGCCCCCAGCTTGAGCACGCGCCGCGCACGGCGGGCCAACAGCTTGCCGGTGTCGGCATTGCGCGGTTTTTGCACATCCAGCGAGCCGTGCAAATTGACATTGCCCAACTGGTATGCGCCCGATAGTGTGACGCCTTGCAGCTTGGCGCGCCCCGTATTTTCATAGCAGCCCCAGGCCGATGCGCAAGGCCCTGCCGCCCCAAAGCTGATGAGGTTGCGGATACGGGTGTGATACGCCGTCAGGCCGAAGCGGTTACCCTGGTTCTGCCAGTGCAGCCCCAGTTCCACGTTGCGGCTTTCTTCCGGCTGCAAGCCCGCTTGGCCGTATTCAGAAAAACGCTGATAAAGCGTAGGCACGCGAAACGCCGTGCCAGCCGCTGCCGTTACGCGCCAGTTTGGCGCAAAAGCAAAGCCATAGGCCGCACCGCCCGTGGTTTTGCCGCCAAATTCACTGTCGCGGTCGTGGCGCACATTCACCTGCACCGTGTGCGGGCCGTTGCTGTAGCCATAGCCCAGCGCCACGGCGTTTTGATAACGATCCTGTTTGCCGTTAGGAACAGAGGTGTTGGTCAATTTGTCTTCGCGGCGCTCAAATGCAGCGGTAAAGGTATGGTCGCCCTGCTTCCATTCGTTTTGCAGCAGGTAGTTGCGCAGCTGGGTTTCCGTCAGATAGGGCGAGGGCTGCGTTTCGTATTTTTGCCGCGATTCATTGACCGACAGACGCGTGCTCCATATCGGCGTCCATTGGGCTGACCAGGTTGCGCCCACGGTGCTGAGGCGGTTGATGGAGTGGTCATCATTCGTAGTAGAACCAAATTCGTCATACTGCGCATCCATCTTGCTGTATGTGCCGGTCAGCTCCAAACGGTGCGCCTGATTGATTTGCCAGCCCAGTTGCGCATGGGCGGCGGTTTGGCGGTAGCCGTCGCGGTCGGGGTTGCCATCATCTTTGGCGTTAAAGCCCCGGCTGGTGGCACGCTCGATCCCCAAGGAATAGTCCACCGCGCCGGTTTTGCCCGAAAAGCCGGCCTCGACCTTGCCAGTACGGCGGTTGCCCGCACCTACGCCCACATACGGCGAAAAACCACCTTCGCCTTTTTTGGTGAAGATTTGCACCACGCCTGCCACGGCATCAGAGCCATACACCGCCGCAGCCGGACCGCGCACAATCTCGATGCGCTCCACCTGCCCCAGTGCAATGGCTTCCCACGGTGCGCCACCGGTGGATTGGGAATCCACCCGCACACCATCGATATACACCGCGGTAAAGCGTGTATCGGCTCCACGGATAAACAGGCTGCTAGCCGTGCCTGGCCCGCCGTTGCGCGAAAGCTCCAGCCCCGGCTGGCGTGCCAGCAAATCGGTTATGTTCACTGCGCCGCTACGCTGGATTTGCTGCTCATCAATCAAGGTGACATCTGCCAGCACATCGGTCAAAGGTTGTGCCACACGGGTGGCTGTCACCACAACCGGGGGACTTTCTTCTGTCTGCTGCTCGGGCGCCGTTTGGCCCAGTGCAACGGCAGGAAACAAGCTGGCTACGGCCGCAGCCAGCGTCAAGGTACGCAAAGAAGTATTCATGAAATGGTCAAAGACAAACACGGCCGCGCTGCATGCAAGGGCACGCCAGACCATGCACGCCATGCAGCCCGTGCAACGACACGCCCTGCCATACGGCAGTGGCGCGGCAGCGCAACAACAAGAAGCATGGTTCGGTCATTGACATAGCTTGCCTGCTTCCCCGCAGACGACCAGATTTTGTTGGCTGCAACCCTCTTGCCGCCAACACACACGCTTCAGGCCGGTATCCGGACTTGCAAGTTTTGATGCATCGCCTTCCCATTTCGTATCGCCGTATCGATGCGGCCGTGGGCGCAGCGCCCATACGAAACAGTGACTGCCTGCCCAGCCAAGAGCCACGCTCTTGCCATGCAGCGCATGATGCACCCGCACTTGCTCACCGTTGCGGGGGCAGTCCGGGCCTTGCTGGCAGATGCATGGGCGTTGTTGCAACGCATGCATGCCAGCGCACCCGGTTCCCGTTTACCCTTGGCTGCCAGCCATACCGGCAGCGCACAGGCACCTGAAACAGGACAATACGCCACGCGGGGCATGACAACACAGCCCATTCGTGACGCAAGGGTGCCAATTATAGCAACAACCTTTCGGTGGCTGCTTCGGTTGTTGTATGGGCTGTTGCTTCAGGCAAACATCTCATAAAACAGGACCGTAAAGCAGCCGATCAAACAACCTTTAGGATGGTGTCTATTTGCACTTTTTTGCAAGGCTGTGGCAGCCCCGCCAAATCCATGCACAATAAGAGCGCAGCAGGCATTGGCTTGCCCGTAATGCTTACCTGCAACCCGTAGTCGTCGCCTGCTTGTCTGGATTGTTTTTTCGAGCCTGTTTATTTCAACCCATCGCCATGTCTGCCATTTTCAATTTCACTTTCGTTCCGTGGTTCAGATCCGTTGCGCCCTACATCCATATGCACCGCGGCAAGACATTGGTGGTGGGCGTGCCGGGCGAAGCCATTGCAGCGGGCAAATTGCCCAACATCGTGCAAGACCTGACGCTGATTCACAGCATGGGCCTCAAGATCATTCTGGTATATGGCTTTCGCCCGCAGGTGAACGAACAACTGGCGCTGAAAGGCCAGCAGCCTCGCTACCACAAGGGCGTGCGCATTACCGACGCCGTGGCGCTTGACTGCGTGCTGGAAGCCGCAGGCCAACTGCGCTACGAGGTTGAAGCCGCCTTCAGCCAGGCGCTGCCCAATACGCCCATGGCGGGTGCCACGGTCAAAGTGGTATCCGGCAACTTCGTCACCGCCCGCCCCATGGGCATTGTGGATGGGGTGGACTACCACCACAGCGGCCTGGTGCGCAAGGTGGATGTCACGCTGATTCAGCAACTGCTTGACCAAGAGACCATCGTACTGCTTTCGCCGCTGGGTTTTTCGCCCACGGGCGAGGCGTTCAACCTCAGCATGGAGAACGTGGCCACAGCCATTGCCAGCGAACTGCACGCCGACAAGCTGATCTTTGTGGCCGAAGTGCCTGGCATTCCTGAAAAACCGCTGGAGCCTGCTGGCGACAGCAACCCCATCGACACCGAGCTGCCGCTGGCCGACGCCGAGCGCATTTTGCAGCAACTGCCTTTCCCCGAAAAACCAACCGACTTGGCCTTTTATCTGGGGCATTGCATCACGGCCTGCCGCAACGGCGTAGAGCGCAGCCACATCATTCCCTATGCGGTGGATGGCTCCATCCTGCTCGAAATCTATATGCACGACGGCATCGGCACCATGGTGGTGGACGAAAAGCTCGAAAGCCTGCGCGAAGCCAGCATCGAAGATGTCGGCGCCATTCTGCAATTGATCCATCCTTTTGAAGAAGATGGCACCTTGGTCAAACGCCAGCGCCACGAGATCGAGCGCGATGCGCATCTCTACACTGTGATCGAACACGACGGCGTGATTTTTGGCTGTGCTGCGCTATACCCCTACCCCGAAGACGGCACGGCCGAAATGGCCTCGGTCACGGTCAGCCCGCAATCACAGGGCCAGGGCGATGGCGACAAGTTGCTGCGCCGCATCGAACAACGCGCCCGCGCCATGGGGCTGAAAAGCATTTTCGTGCTCACCACCCGAACCATGCACTGGTTCATCAAGCGCGGCTTCACCGCGGTAGATCCCACCTGGCTGCCCGAAGCGCGCAAGCGCAAATACAATTGGGACAGAAAAAGCCAGGTACTGGTCAAGAAGCTGTAGGCAGTCGATCGCAACCTGCGCTTGCACTTGTTTCGCGCCCGTTTTCCGTTTTCCTGTTTCTTCACTCCTCTTGGTATCACGCTATGGCTACATCCAAATCATCCTCCACCTCGCCCCCTGCCCGCACAACAACCAAGGCCGCCACCCCATCTTCTTCCCGGCCTGCTACACGCAGCAAATCCGCACCGCGCCGCGTGCAATCGGGCGATGTGGTGCTGGGCAATACGGCACCTGCCAACGTGACCAAAGTTGCCGTACACAACGCAGCGCACAAGGCGCTGACGCGCCGCGAAGTCGCCATTGCCAGCATTCTCGAACATACCGACGACAAACTGGAAGCGATGCAGATTCTGCTCAGCCGCAGCTCCAAAGACGAGATTGCCGCCATTCAACGCATGCTGGAGCAAACCGAAGCCACGCAAGGCAAATCCAAAGTCTCGCCCGATGACGAGCTGGCGCCCAACTGGCGCAAAGGAGGCTACCCTTATAAAAACTTGATGAGCCGCCGCAATTACGAGAAGCAGAAATACCTCTTGCAAGTCGAATTGCTGAAGATGCAAGCCTGGGTCAAAGAAACCGGCGCGCGCGTCGTCATCGTGTTTGAAGGGCGCGATGCCGCCGGCAAAGGCGGCTCTATCAAGCGCTTCATGGAACACCTCAACCCGCGGGGCGCGCGCGTGGTAGCGCTTGAAAAGCCCACGGACGAAGAACGCGGCCAGTGGTACTTCCAGCGCTACATCCGCAATCTACCCACACATGGCGAAATCGTGCTGTTCGACCGCTCCTGGTACAACCGCGCGGGTGTCGAACGTGTGATGGGCTTTTGCAGCGAAGAGGAATACCGCGAGTTCATGCTGCAAGCGCCGCAGTTCGAGCGCATGCTCACCCGCAGCGGCGTGTACCTGATCAAGTTCTGGTTCTCGGTCAGCCGCGAAGAACAGCGCCGCCGCTTCAAAGAACGCGAACTGCACCCACTCAAGCAATGGAAGCTCAGCCCCATCGACAAGGCATCGCTTGACAAATGGGACGACTACACTCGCGCCAAAGAAGCCATGTTCTTTGAGACCGACACCATCGATGCGCCTTGGACCGTCATCAAAAGCGACTGTAAAAAACGCGCCCGCCTGAACGCCATGCGCTACGTGCTCAACAAAGTGCCCTATGCCAACAAAGACATGGACAACATCGGCATGCCCGACCCGCTGATCGTGGGCCGCGCCAATGCGCTGTATGAAAAAGGCGAACATGCCATCGACGAAACACGACGCCTGCCCCCCATGACATACAACGACAAGGGCATCATTGCACGCGCAGCCAGTTGATTGGCCAAGTGCTTGATACGGGGTCTGCCTCGACAGCTCCGCACGAAAAAGGGCAACTGCATAGTTGCCCTTTTTCTTGGCCTTTACTGCGCTCCCAAGATTCCGAGAATCCAAATTCTCAATCTTTTTTCTTTCTGGGCGTAACTGCACCCGCTACGGGGAATGAACCGAAAGGTTGAGGCAGCAAGCCCACCCCGTTCATTCTCTCTGCTGCCTTTGGCGGGAGAGAGGCGACAAAGACACAACGTAAAAAAATTCCCTCCCCTGCTGTTGCGGGGGAGGGTCAGGGTGGGGGTGGTTTTCAGTCGTTAGAACAGCTTGTCGAAACACTCAAGATTGTCTATTCCCCATTCTTGCTTTGCGCTTTACTCTTCGGCAGGTGCAAGCCGTGCAGCTCGGCAAAGGCTGCACGCTCTTTCAGCACGTCGCTGCGGCGAATGCAGGCGGGTAGATGTTTGGTTTGCTCGGGGTGCGCCTGCCGGTACGCCTGAAACGCCCTGCTCTGGTACGGATCGGCAATGGTGTAGCCCACTTTCAGGCTGCAATTCTGGTTGTTGCTGTCGCAATGGCGCAAGGTGCTGGCATAAATCACGCGGCCATCGCGCGTCATGCCCGGAAAGGCGCTGGCCAGCAAATCTTCGCCCGCCACTTGCGGCGGCGGCGCCAGATTGAATGCCTGTTTCAGCGCACGGCTGTACCACCAGATTTGGCCGCGGTATTCGTAAGCCACATCGGCGCCTGCCCCATCGCGCGGCGCAAAACCAAAGATTGTTTTGCCGCTGCTGTGCTGGAATGTTTCGTGCAATTCGCAGCCGTTGTCGCTATTGCCAAAGCCGAAGATGCGCATGGTACTTGCGCCCTTGACGGGCATTTGCGGCATGGCGGCATATTCGGTGCCATCGACCGAGATCATGGGCAAGGCGTACATGCTGCCATCTTCCGAAACCCGTTGGCGGCACAGATACTGCACACCGCTATCGGCCGTGATGCGGTGCTTGGCGGTATCGACCGTGAGCGTACGCGCCGCCAGTGCGCCAATACCCTGGTTATCGGTATTGCCGCTGGCGTTGGGCCAGCTGACCGATCGGATGCGGATTTCGTCAGGCCGGCTGCCCGGCAGTTCAGACGCCACGGCGTAAAACCCGGTCATGCCGCCTTTGAACAGGGGCTTGGCCTTGACGCCTTCGCGCAGCACATCTGCAAAGCGGTAATGCTGCCCGCTGATGCTGACCAGATAGCGCCATGTGCCCTGCACGGGAAAAGCCTCATTGCTCAGGGGCGTGGAGTACGCGGCCAGGACCGCTCCGTCGAAAGCGGGCAGCTCCAGCAGGCTGACATCGCCCAGCTTGCGCCCCGAAAAAGAGCGCAGCACATAGCGCCCATCGGGGCTGATGCGCTCGTACATGCCCAGCGCCACGCTCTCTTTGCCTTCCGAATCCTTGACGGTACCAGCCACATCCGCGCCCAGCTCCACAAACGTACTGGGGGCAATACAGGCTTGCCCATCGGCTACGGCAGATGCAGATATAGATGCGGAGTTGGTTGTGGCAGCCGGACGCACAACCGAATGAGCAGAAGGACGCGCATCTTGCGCCCATGCCGACGGCAACAGCACGCTGGCTGCCAAGGCTGTCAGCAACGCCCCATAACGGCCGGGCGTTGCACGAGCCATGCACGTCATACGGAACATACCGGATATGCGGGAAGCGAATGGAAAAATATGCTGTCTATTCATATTGTTTGTTCATGCTGTTGGATCAATCGTTGAAACGATAAGGATGATGGGACAACAAGCCGCGAGGCATAAAAAGGCATGCGCGGCACCGTTTCATGGGGAGCTGGCCGTGTCCGTCGGTTGTCGAGAGGATCCTGCTTGTTGCAAGCGCTGCTGCAGGCCCATGCGCCAAAACTGCGGCGGCATGGCCGAAACCAGCGGCACGGGATGGAAACTACCCTGCTGCACCACCCATGCAGTGGGAAAGTGCCGGTAAGCATCGCGCTCTACCAGGCTGGGAGCGCACAGCGCCTGCGAAGATTGCAACGGGTGCGGTTTGGGTGCCACGCTGCCCACAGGCAATTTTTGCGGCAACACGGCCAAGGCATGCGCCACTTCTTCGGTCGGCAAACGTCCATCATGCACCGGCACAAAACGCAACCCCAGCGCCTGTGCTTCTTGCTGCACGTCGTGCGCATGAATGGCCGAAAACACCATGCGCGGCGACCAGACATACAGCAAGGCTTTATGCGGCGTTGCACTTCCGTCTTTTGTCATGTGTGCTGCCGTGCTTTGTTGCAGCGCCTGCCATTGCGCCTCGTCAAAACAAGCGGGGGCGGCAATTTGGGTAACGGCTTGGGCGGCAGAAGCTGGCTGCACCGCCTCTGCTGCGACCACCGTCGCCCGCCCCGCATCGCCCACCTGTGCTATCGCTTGTGCCATCACTTCTTGTGCTGTGGCCTGCGCCGCAACCAGCGCCAGCAGCCACGGTACGCTGCGCCGCCGCATGGAATCTTTGCACCAACGGGGCAACCCTGTATGCAGCAGATGCCGCAAGTTGGTTTTCATCGTTCAAGCTCCTTCTTGCCGATGCCGATCGGCCAGCCAAGTCAGCACATG
>JAGOGU010000221.1 GCA_017996515.1 Allobrachymonas sp. | reverse complement strand
GCCGTCAGTTCTGCTTGCGTGATGCGAGCCAGCCATTCGTCAAACACCGCCCAACTGGTGATGGTGGTGTAGTGGGCGGGCACAGCTGGCGCTGGCTGAGTGTTGGTCTGTGCGTTGACAGGCGCGGCGTTTGTCGCCAAGTCGTTGCCGTTGCCTTCCAGCGCAAGCTGGGGCGTGCTGGCAGAACCGTTGGGGGCATTGTTGGATGTGGGGTTGGGTTCACGGCCTGTTTCATCGTTGGCCGATGTGCCCAGCTTTTTAAGCAGGCTGTTGAACTGATAACGCTGGTAAAAAGCGTACAAGCCGTTTGGGTCGGGCGCGTGTTTGGTGAGAGCATCCAGCTGGGGTAGACCCGGCACGTGGTTGTGCAAATCGCAATCGGTTTTGATGGTGACCAGCTGCCGCCCAATGGGCAGCCAGTCCAGCGCCTGGCGCAGGTTTTCTCCGGCAGCGCCTTTGATATTGGCGGCGTCAGCCACCAATGCATCGAGCGAGCCGTAGCTGTGCAGCCATTTGGCAGCCGTTTTGGGGCCAACCTTGTGCACGCCGGGGATGTTGTCGGTGGCGTCGCCCACCAGGGTTTGAAAGTCGATCATCAGGCTGGGCGGCACGCCAAATTCCTGCTCCACACCGGCAATGTCGCGGCGCTTGCCGGTCATGGTGTCGATGACCGTGATGTGCGAATCGACCAATTGGCTCAAGTCTTTGTCGCCGCTGGAGATGATAACGTCAATGCCTTGCGCCGCCGCTGTACGCGCCAGGGTGCCAATCACGTCGTCGGCTTCTACCCCTTCGATAGCCAGCACCTGCCAGCCTTGCAGGCGCACCATTTCGTGGATGGGCGCAATCTGGCTGCGCAGGTCGTCGGGCATGGGCGGGCGGTGCGCCTTGTAGTCGGCATACAGGTCGTTGCGAAAGGTTTTGCCTTTGGCATCAAACACGCAGGCCGCCCAGGTGGCCGGGTAATCTTTGGTCAGCGATTGCATCATATTGACCATGATGCGCAGCGCCCCGGTGGGTTGGCGGGTGCCGTCTGGCAGGGTCACGCTCCAGTCGCCGCCTGCGTGAAAGGCGCGGTACAGGTAGCTGGAACCATCGACCAGCAGCAAAGTGGGGGGCAGGGTGTTGGGAGTAGGAGAAGGGGTGTTGTTTTGCATAGATGGCTGCATTTTGCCTGCATTCTGGTTTTGGGGTGCTGCGCAGATAAATGGAAGAATGCCTCCCCGATGATGGGAACCAGATAATGGGATGAGGTGCTTGAGATAGATGATGGGCATGCAAATAGCTAAAATGGAAACAGCTCTTTGCAGCCAGGCTCTGTTTCATGTGGTTTGGCGTTGGCGGGAGCTTTGAAGGAAAAACGTCGCATGAAAAAAATTCTTGGTCTCTCCGCCTTGTCTTTGGTTCTTTTACCCGCCGTGGCCTGGGCGCAAGAGGCGGCCCAAAAGCCTGCATCATCTGCTGCCGTGGCTCAGCCCCAGCAGCCTGCGGCCATTGTGCAGAGCACAGAGGCCGAAACAGGCAAGCCGACCACATACATTCGCCACACCGATTCGGGCAGCACGATCGAAGAAGTGCGCGAAGGGGCTGATACCAAAAGCATCAGCGTCAAACCCAATAATGCGGCGCCGCAGTACCAGATCGTGCCTGAGACGCGCAGCGGGCAGCCCGGCCACTATGGCAACCAGGGCGGCAAGCGCGTGTGGAAAGTATTGAGCTTTTAAGCAACGCCTGGTCTGATTACCTGCGCCCTGTCCAGCATGGAAAAGTGCAGGGTGCATCTGGCACACACAACTACTACTTACACCGACTTTGACCCCAGCAGCATGCGCCCGTGCGCCGCATGCTGTGCATGAATAATCCCCATGGCTGTATTTACCGAGGTGACGCTGGAAGCGGCAAGTGATCTGTTCGCGCAACTGAACGTTGGCAAGTTGCAGCAGCTGCGCGGCATTGCCGGCGGCATTGAAAACACCAATTACTTTGCCACCACCGATCAGGGCGAATATGTGCTCACGCTGTTTGAGCGTTTGAGCCACGAACAGTTGCCGTTTTATCTGTATCTGATGCGGCATCTGGCCGAGCGGGGCATTGCGGTGCCCAAGCCGCAGGCCAATGCTGCGGGGGAAATTTTGTTTACCCTGTGCGGAAAACCGGCTGCTGTTGTCGATAAATTGCGGGGTGCAAGCCAGTTGCAGCCACAGCCAACGCATTGCGCCAAGCTGGGCAATTTGCTGGCGCGCATGCATGTGGCGGGGCAAGACTTTGCCATGCGGCAACCCAATTTGCGTGGCTTGCCGTGGCAGAACGAAACGGCGCCGCAGGTGTACCCGCATCTGCGTGCGGAGCAGCTGGATTTGCTGCAAGAAGAGTTGGCCTACCAGAACCAGATCGCCGCCAGCGCCGCCTATGCGGCCTTGCCGCGCGGCCCGGTGCATGCCGATTTGTTTCGCGACAACGTGATGTTTGAGGGCGACACGCTCACCGGCTGTTTTGATTTTTATTTTGCGGGCGTGGACACCTGGATATTTGATCTGGGCGTGTGCCTGAACGATTGGGCCATCAACCACGCCGACGGCAGCCATGAACCTGCACGCGCCCAAGCCTTGCTGGACGCCTATCAGGCGGTGCGGCCATTCACGGCAGAAGAACGCGCCTTGCTGCCCGACATGACGCGGGCGGCCGCGCTGCGGTTCTGGGTTTCGCGGTTGTGGGATTTTTATTTGCCACGCGAAGCCAGCATGCTCACACCCCATGACCCCACGCATTTCGAGCGGGTGTTGCGCCAGCGCAAGGAACATCCCTTGCATGTGCCGGCCTGAGAAAGTGCCTGGCTAAACGCTTTGCTT
>JAGOGU010000220.1 GCA_017996515.1 Allobrachymonas sp. | reverse complement strand
CGTCACGTGGGGCCCGTCTACGCACACCGAACTGGCCGTCCCGCAAACGATAGATGGCTTTTTCTGCCACAGCACGGCAGGCTGGCTCTACCACCCCAACGGCGATGAAAACAGTTGGTACTATCGCGACGATGCCGCACAGCCCGGCCCCATGTACCACTTCGACGGCTGCGTGCTGGCTGGGCAAGACTTTCGCGATGTGGCCGGCAAATTAAGAGTGCATGCGTCTGCTGGCAACGGGCTTTCTGGCAACCGCTGGCCGAATGGCGATTGGTCCAAGGGCTATCTGGATACCTGGGCCATCCGAGGCGCAGCGCAACTCACAAGCCACCAGCTTGAACTGGAACAGGGGAGCGTTGATCTGCACAAAGAACGCCATACACTTTGGCGGCTGACCGGCCAAGTAGCCAAAGCTGGGGCCGATTGCCCGCTGCCCGTGGGCAGCCAAGTGCTATGGCAGCATACCGAGCCGGATACGCTGGGCATCTATGGCACTGCCGACATCAGCGGCATCAACCGGTGTGGCCGCTTGCGCATCCGCCAGCTGGCGCAACCACCATCCCTATAACTGCCATGCGCCGATTGCGCCTGTAACCACAAGGAAAGCCCCATGAACCGACGCCGTTTTTTCACCCTTGGCTTGGCCACTGCCGCTACATTGCCTATGCTTTCAAGCTGCGGGATGCCCAGCCGCTATTGGACCGGTAGCTATCGCGCCTATCAGAAGATTCACACCAATTACGTCCATCGCCCCAGGGCTCCCTACAAGATGTATTACCACGGCAATACGCTGGTATTTTTGCTGCCCGAGCTGCATCTGGTGTACCGGCACGTTGGGAGAGAAGACATCATTCCCGGCTCGCGGTATCTGTTTGGCGGTATTCCCGAGAGCATTTTGAACAAGGGCTACTTGCACCACAACGATGAAGGACCCGCTGACGACAACCTGTTCAGCACGCGCAGCGACGGGACCAGAGCACGTCTGAACAGGCTGATTTGGGGCGTTCCCGCACATGAACTCACCGCTGCGGAAAACGCCGCCATGATGCGCCTCGTGCAAAAATACCAGTCAGAGGTCAAGGTTGAGTATGCCCGTTACAACGTGGCAGTCAGGCTGGTGAAAAACAGCACTTTGCCTACGGGGAATTCGTGGCGGGCGAGTACGAGAAATTTGGCTGCTGCCATTGCCGACTATCCAGAAAAAACCGGCTATCAATACCACGACTATCACAACAGCGGCAGCGTCGAGCTGTACGCCGCAGGCAGCTACCCTGCCGGATTTTTCGACGGCGCGCGCACCGCCGTTTACGAGCCGGCTACCGAAGCCCATAACACAAGCGCTCCCGTCACGCCGCCCGCGCGTTATGCTTGGCAAGACCGCGCCAGCCCCGTTCGCGTCCATCCCGATGGCCGCGTGACCCTGAACGGGCAGACCCTGCGCCGTTTCAACCCGCGCTCGTTCTCGGGCGAGCGGTTTCGGTAAGGGGGCTGGGCGGTTTCCCGTTGTCTGCAAAGGCTATCTGAAGCCCAGCAGCAGCAAGAAGAAGGAGGCATGAATCATGCTGCACACACACCAGACGGATGCCTGGACGGAAAAGTGGAACCAGAATTTCAGCCATCCGGACTATGTTTACGGCAAGGCGCCCAATGTGTTTTTGAAACAGGAGTTGGATAAGCTGGCGCCTCAAACCATTCTTTTCGCGGCCGAGGGCGAAGGGCGCAATGCCGTTTATGCCGCGCAGCGCGGCTGGAAGGTCAGCGCATTTGATATCAGCACGGCGGGCCGGCAAAAGGCGCTCAGGCTGGCCGCAGAAAACGGCGTGGCGCTGGATTATGTGGTGGGCGAGCTTCCTGAGCTGGATTTTGCCGACGAAAGTTTTGACGCCATCGCCTTGATTTATGCCCACTTTCCGGCCAACATCAAGTCGGCGTACCACAAAATATTGGCGCAAAAACTCAAAAAAGGCGGCGTCGTGATTCTTGAAGCGTTTTCCAAAAAACATCTGGAATACAGAAGCCGCAATCCGGCAGTGGGTGGCCCGAGCAATGCGGAATCGCTGTTTTCAGCGCAAGAAATCCGGTCGGATTTTCAGGATTTTGACGTGCAAGTGTTGGAGGAAAAAACCATATCCTTGAACGAGGGCTTTTTGCACAACGGTACGGGCTCCGTCATCCGCTTTGTGGGGGTTAAAAAATAGCAGCGTGCGGCTTGCGAATGATCCATGCAATGGAGCTGCTGTGTAGCATGGCTATGGCTGACCTGATAGGGCTTCAGCAACAGGATCTGCTTTGATCTGAGCCGCTCATTCGGTGTAAAAAGGAAAAAACATGGATTACCCCAGCCTGCTGGCCGAACTGAACCGCCATGCCGACCCGGCGCGCGCGGCACCGATGCGGGCGTATATGAAAAATCACTTCGACTTTCTGGGCATCCCCAAGCCGCAATGGATGCGGGTGTGCAAGCCCTTCTTCAAAGACGCAGCCAAAGCGCCCACCGATTGGGAGTTTGTTCGCCAATGCTGGGCCAACCCGCACCGCGAGTTGCAGTATGGCGCGCTGGAATATCTGCGTGCGGTGCAGCCCCATCTCGCCCCGCACGACATTCCGCGCCTGCAAGCATTGATTACCGACAAATCGTGGTGGGACACTTCAGATGTGCTCGACCGCATCGTTGGCGGCATCGCCCTGCGCCACCCCGCAGTCAACGCCACTTTGCTGAATTGGAGCCAAAGCGACAACATCTGGCTGCGCCGCGTCGCCATTGATCACCAGCTGTTGCGCAAAGGGCAAACCGATACCGCGCTGTTGGAAGCCATCATCCGCTACAATCTGGAGCTGAAAGAGTTTTTCATCAACAAGGC
>JAGOGU010000040.1 GCA_017996515.1 Allobrachymonas sp. | reverse complement strand
CAACCATGCGTGTGCAGCCATTGCACCGCCAGCGGCGTATCAACATCGGCATAGCCCTCTACGCCCAGCTCGTTTTTGCGTTGGCTGCTTTGCTGCCGCAGTTGTTGCGCCAAGGCCAGGCGCTGCTCCAGCGGTTGCTGCAAAAAGACTTGTTGCCACGCCGGATTGCGCACCTGCTGGCGAAACTGCATGTAAGCCACATCGTCGATGCACAGGGCGTCGCCGTGGCTGAGCAGTACGCGCGGCGGCGCTGCCGCGCCGCTTGTTGCGGAGTGGATGATGTCGGTGTCGGCGTCAGCTGCGCCGTCATTCGTGGTGGCCTGTAATTGCAGCACGCAGGGGTCATTCAGCAAAACAAGACCTGCTGCCTGGCAAAAGGCGGTGCCCACCAGAAAATCACGGTTGCCATGCATCCAGTACAAGGTTTTGCTTTGGCTCGTGTGGTGCAGCGCCTGTACCAGCTGACGTGCAAATGCCTGGCTGGGGTGTTGCAAGGCATCGTCTCCGGCCCATAGTTCCAGAATATCGCCCAGCAGAAAAATGGCGTCTGCGGGTGTTTGTTGCAGGTAGCGTGCAAATGCCTGCCAGGTGGCATCGTCTTGTTGCAGGTGCAGATCGGCCACAAAATCGATGGTTTGCCATTGGGCTGGCACGCTTACATGAGACACTGGCTGGGACATGGGGGTTGGCTCCGCAAATCAATACAAAACACCACAGGCGATATTGTGTTGCATAAACGTGTTGCATAAAACAACAGCGGCAGGGGTTTGCGCCGTGCCGCTGTAGTGCTGCGCCTGCCGGCTTGTTCAAGGCCTTGGGCGCGAAGATTCAAGTGCGAATCAGGCTTTGATTTCGGCCTTTTCAATCAGCACGTCGTCTTTCGGCACATCGTCGTGCATGCCGCGGCGACCAGTGGTCACGCCAGCGATTTGATCCACCACGCTCTGGCCCTCAATCACTTTACCGAACACGGCATAGCCCCAGCCTTGGGGGGTGGGCGATTGGTAGTTGAGAAAGTCGTTATTCGCCACGTTGATGAAGAACTGGGCACTGGCCGAATGCGGCGCCGATGTGCGCGCCATGGCGATGGTGTATTTGTCGTTTTTCAGGCCGTTGTTGGCTTCGTTCTGGATTTCTTTGGCGGTAGGTTTTTGATTCATGCCCGGCTCAAAGCCGCCACCTTGAATCATGAAGCCGGGAATCACGCGGTGAAAAACGGTGCCGTTGTAGTGGCCGTTGCGCACGTATTCGAGAAAGTTGGCTACGGTGATGGGCGCTTTGCTTTCATCCAGTTCCAGAGTGATGGGGCCACGGTTGGCAATGTGCAAAATGACTTGTGTGCTCATGATGGTGGGTTGTGTGTAAAAGGTTGGGGTAAAAAAACCTGCCGCAGCGCGGCAGGTTGCCAAAGTGGTGGTGAGTTTACTTGATCTGCCGCGCCGACTCGATCAGCACGGTTTTTTTCGGCACATCGCTGCTGAACGGCCCGGCAGCGCCCGTAGGCGTGGTGCGGATTTTGTCGATCACGTCCATTCCGCTAACGACCTTGCCAAATACCGTGTAACCCGCCAATGCCGGGTGCCGCAGCAGTTGCGCCCGAGACAGGTTGGTGTAGGTTTTGCCGTGGTACACGAAACGAGGCACGGGGTCGCCATCAGGGATAGGTGTGGGGTCAAGAAAAGCGTTGTCTTTCACGTTGATGAAGAACTGCGCCGTGGCCGAATTGGGCGCACTGGTACGCGCCATGGCCAAGGTGCCCACGGTATTGCGCAAACCGGCCTTGAGTGCTTGCCGTCCTTCGTGGACCACCGGATCGCGGGTCGGTTTTTGCTCCAGATTGGCATCATAACCACCGCCTTGCACCATGAAGTTGTCGATCACGCGGTGAAAAACGGTGCCGTTGTAATGGCCGCTGTTGACGTATTGCAGAAAGTTCTCAACCGTTTTGGGAGCAGCTGCGGGATACAACTCAACCGTGAATTCGCCCATATTGGTTTTGAATTGCACCTGGGGCTTGGCTACAGCAGCCGCTTTGCCGCCTGCTGCAGCGCCCTTGCGTGGTGCTGCTTGCGCCACCACGAAGGTCAGACAGAGCATACCCAACAACACCCACTGCGCCACTTGGCTGCCGCCCATCCTCCAGCGAGCGAGCGACAAACTTTTTACAAACATGGGTATTTCTCCTTCATTAAACGGAAGGCAGGACGAAATAAAAGCCGCCTGCCTGTAAGCCCCCCTGTGTTTTTACCCATCAACCTGCTTGATTGATTGAGCCGACTGGTAGGCAGCATACGACCCCCCAGCGGGCAATTTGTTTCAAATCTTGTCTGATACGGCCATGCGCCCTGCGCCGTTCAAGGCGCCGACACCCGTGTGGCGCGCGCCTTTTCCTGCAAGGCACGGTTATTGGGCTGCAAGGCCAAGGCCTTGTTGTACTGGTCATAGGCCATGCGGCGGTACACATCGCCCAGATTTTGCAAGGCCACTGCATAGCTGGGGTTGATGCGCACGGCACTTTCCAGCGCCGTGCGCGCCATATCCAGTTCGCCCGACTGGGCATACAGCACCGCCAGATTGTTGTATGGCTCGGCAATTTCGGGATATTCCTGCGTGATGCTCAAAAGCTGACCGCGCGCCTCAGCCGTTTTGCCTTGCGCCACCAATACGCGCGAGCGCAGCAGGCGCATTTGCGGGTCGCGCGGGTTATTGGTCAGATACGCATCGGCCGCTTGCAGCGCGCCAGCGTAGTTTTTGGCAGTGATGAGTTGATTGACTTTGCGATAGTCTTCCCCCACCAGCGCGGTTTGCGCAGCTTGCGCCATGGCCGCACTGCCGCACAGCAGCGCAGCGGCTGCCAGCACAACACGTGCAGAGATTCGAGAAAAAAAAGCTGGCTTCATCATGAACAGAATACTTCAACCATCAGGCAATTGGTGCATTATCCCTTGTTCCCTTCTTGATCGGGCGCGGCTCGCCGACACGCAAGCGACCACCCTTTGCGGTACGATGCGGCCTGTTGCACCTTGGTCATGCCTTGTCCTGCCACTGTGATTGCGGTTCGTTCTGTCCGTTTTTCATCCAACAATTTCTTTCCATTTTCATCATGTCTTTGCGTATCTACAACACGCTGGCGCGTGAAACGCAGCCTTTTGTCCCGCTGGAAGCCGACCACGTTCGCATGTACGTTTGCGGCATGACGATCTACGACCTGTGCCACATCGGCCACGCACGCATGATGATTGCTTTCGACGTGATGCAGAAATGGCTGCGCGCCAGCGGCTACCGCGTCACTTACGTGCGCAACATCACCGACATCGATGACAAGATCATCAAGCGCGCGCTGGAGCGCAACATCTCCATCCGCCAGCTCACCGACGAAATGATCGCGGCCATGCACAACGACTTTGCGCCGCTGGGCATCGACCGCCCCACGCACGAACCGCGCGCCACCGCCTATGTCACGCAGATGACCGATCTGATCCAGCGCCTGCAAGACAAGGGCCTGGCCTACAAGGTCGAAACCGGCGATAGCGCGGGCGACTACATGTATTCGGTGCGCAAGTTTGCCGGCTACGGCAAACTCAGCGGCAAATCGATTGACGACCTGCGCGCAGGCGAGCGCGTGGCCGTGCAAGACGGCAAGCAAGATCCGCTGGACTTTGTGCTGTGGAAAGCAGCCAAACCCACCGAACCGGACGATGCCAAATACGACAGCGCCATTGGCTGCGGGCGGCCCGGCTGGCACATCGAATGCTCGGCCATGAGCATGGCCCTGTTGGGCGAAACATTTGATATTCACGGCGGCGGCGCGGATTTGCAATTTCCCCACCACGAAAACGAAATCGCCCAAAGCGAAGGAGCCACGGGCAAGACCTTTGCCCGCTACTGGGTACACAACGGCTTTTTGCAGGTAGACGGCGAGAAAATGAGCAAGTCGCTCAACAACTTTTTCACCATCCGCGACGTACTCAAAAGCTACGACGGCGAAACGCTGCGCTTCTTCATGCTGCGCGTGCACTACCGCCGCCCCTTCAACTTCAGCGATGCCGGGCTGGACGATGCACGTACCGGCCTCAAACGCCTGTACACCGCATTGACTGTGGTCGAACCTGCGGTGCCCGCTCAGATCGATTGGCAAAACCCCTATGCCAGCCGCTTCAAAGCCGCCATGGACAACGACTTTGGCACCCCAGAAGCCGTGGCCGTGCTGTTTGATCTGGCCAGCGAAGTGAACAAAACCCGCTCGGCCGATCAGGCCGGTTTGCTGAAAGCATTGGCCGGCACCATCGGCCTGCTGCAAAGCGACCCCGCCCAATACCTGCAAGCCGGCACGGGGCTGGACACAGCCGACATCGAAGCCCAAATCGCTGCGCGCGTACAGGCCAAAGCCGATAAAAACTGGGCAGAAGCCGACCGCATCCGGCAAGAGTTGCTGGCACAAGGCATCGTGCTCAAAGACTCTGCCCAAGGCACCACTTGGGAACGCGCAAGCTGAAACGGCGTAGTACGCCAGGCTGCAGCATTTACTTTGCAACCGCCGCGCGCAGCCTTTGAACAGTTCTTTACAATACGCGTCTGACCCAGACAGGAGCAAAGTGTGAGTAAACGGAATTTTCTGGACTTTGAGCAACCCATCGCCGAACTCGAAAACAAGATCGAAGAGTTGCGCTATGTGCAAACCGAATCGGCCGTCGATATTTCGGACGAAATCGACCAGCTCAGCAAAAAAAGTCTCCAACTGACCAAAGACATTTACAGCTCGCTTTCTCCCTGGCAAATCACCAAAATTGCCCGGCACCCCGATCGTCCTTACACGCTCGAATACATCGAAGAAATCTTCACCGATTTTGTCGAACTGCACGGCGACCGCCACATGGCCGACGATCTCTCGATCGTGGGCGGCTTGGCCCGATTCAACGGCACCCCCTGCATGGTTCTAGGCCACCAAAAAGGCCGCAGCACCAAAATGCGCGCCCTGCGCAACTTTGGCATGAGCAAGCCCGAGGGCTACCGCAAGGCATTGCGGCTGATGAAAACCGCCGAAAAATTCAAACTGCCCGTTTTCACTTTTGTCGATACGCCTGGCGCCTTTCCCGGCATCGACGCCGAAGAGCGCAACCAGAGCGAAGCCATTGGCCGCAACATCTTTGAAATGGCCCAGCTTGAAGTGCCCATCATTACCACCATCATCGGCGAAGGCGGATCGGGCGGTGCATTGGCCATCAGCGTGGCCGATCAAGTGCTGATGCTGCAATACGCGGTGTACTCAGTCATCTCGCCCGAAGGATGCGCCTCCATTCTGTGGAAAACGGCCGACCGCGCGCAAGACGCCGCCGAAGCCCTTGGCATCACGGCGCACCGCCTCAAGGCCTTGGGGCTGGTAGACAAAATCGTGAGCGAGCCTGTGGGCGGCGCACACACCAACCACCAGCAAATGGCCGCGCAACTCAAACGCGCGCTGGGCGAGGCTCTGCGCCAAATTGCCGACCTCAAACCCAAAGAGCTGCTGGATCGCCGCTACGAACGCCTGCAAAGCTACGGCCGCTTCAACGACACACGCACCACCGAAGAGTAAAGCGCGGCGCGTTTTGTTTGGCGCAATCAAGCGCTTCTACCCACACAGCCATGTCAGGCAACCGCTTTGCATCCTTGCTGGATGTTGGTCAATGGCCCGAATCGGCTGTGGATGCAGCCTTGCAGCAATGGTGGCACAACCTGCCCCAGCCCCGACCACGCCATGTCGCCATTGCCTTCAGCGGCGGCGCAGACTCCACCGCCCTGATGCTCGGCGCTGTGCGCCTATGCCGCCCAACGGCAACGCCCTCCCTCTCGGCTGACCGGCCACACACCATCACCGCCTTGCACGTCCATCACGGGCTGCAAGCCTGTGCAGACCGCTTTGCCGAACATTGCGCAGCACTTTGCGCGGCGCTGCAACAACCCGCCGCCGCCCTGCCCTGCATGCTGCGCCATGTGCCCCTGCATATCGACATCCAGCTGCAAGCGGGCGACAGTATCGAAGCCCGCGCCCGCGAAGGACGCTACCGCGCCCTGGCACAAGCCGCCCACACCGCAGGCGCCAACATGGTATTGCTGGGCCAGCATGCAGACGATCAGGCCGAAAGCGTCTTGCTGGCCTTGAGCCGCGGCGCAGGCGTAGCCGGGCTGGCGGGCATGCCCGCTCACATTCAACGCCACGGCATGTGCTTTGCCAGGCCCCTGTTGGCGCTGGAACCGGGCACCCTCAAAAACTGGCTCAACACCCATCAGGTGCCGTGGATAGAAGATCCCAGCAACACCGACCAACGCTTTACCCGCAACCGCCTGCGACACACCGTACTGCCCGTGCTGGAGCAGCATCTGCCCGGCTTTCGCGCCAGCCTTGTCCGCAGCGCCAGGTTGGCGGCACAGGCAGATACCTTGTTGCAAGAACTGGCAGAACTTGATCTGCAGCAAGTGGGCCAACCACCCCACATCGCTCGGCTGCAAACACTCTCGCCCCAACGCCAAGCCAACGCCCTGCGCCATTGGCTCAAAACCGAGTACGGTGCTATTGGCAGCGAAAGCCAGATACTGGCTCTGCTGCAAGTCATCGCCGCCTGCCAAACACGCGGACACCACATCCACATCAAAGTTGGCAAAGGCTACGTGGTGCGCAACGGCTCCGTGCTGCAATGGCATGTGCAATAAAACCGCCGTAAAGCATTTACCACACAACAATTCATTCATATTGCCATCTCATCCGCAACAAGGGCTTGGCTTGCACTATAATTGCGTTTTTCTGGAGACGTGACCGAGAGGCCGAAGGTGCTCCCCTGCTAAGGGAGTATGCGGTGATGAGCTGCATCAAGGGTTCGAATCCCTTCGTCTCCGCCATACAGCAAAAACGCCCCTTACGGGGCGTTTTGCATTTCCGGATCTCACTGATTCAAGATCTTGAGGGGCATTCCCCTTCCTTCTGCTTATCGGAAAAAAGGGACATCTCTTTTGCGCGACTTAGACTTGCGCTCTCTGAGCGCAAGGTGCGCGTTTTTTCGTTTATTTAGCGTTGGATTCGGCTGTACCGGCTTTTTTGAGCGCCTTGACGGCCTTGAGTACCTCGGCCACATGGTTTTCGACCTTGACGCCGCGCCATTCTTTACGCAACACGCCATCAGGACCGACGAGGAAAGTGCTGCGTGAGATGCCTTTGACTTTTTTGCCGTACATGATCTTGTTTTTGACGACGCCAAACATGTGGCACATTTTTTCTTCGGTGTCGGCAATCAGCTCGTAAGGCAGATCGAGTTTTTCCTTGAAGGCGTCATGCGACGCCATGTTGTCGCGCGAAACACCATAAACTACCGCACCCGCCTTGACAAAATCTTTGTATTTGTCGCGGAATTGCAGCGCCTCGGTTGTGCAGCCGGGGGTGTTGTCTTTGGGGTAGAAGAAAAGCACAAGCATCTGGTCCAGATGCGTGGTGTTGCTGACCTTGATACCGCCAGTGGCTTCTGCTTCAAACTCTGGGATCAATTTGTCTACAACTAGCGCCATGGTGATGTTCTCTGGATTGTGTAATTGCTGAACGGTGTTGCGTGAACCTGTTGCACGCGAAAGGCACTATATTTTACAATATAACCATAATATGCATTTTTTAATAAAATTTGTAAAACAAAAAACTAAAGTATTGATCTTTTGCACTATGCCATGCCCACCATCTATCGCATACAGGCATGCAAGCAGACATACAGGCATAAAAATCACACCTCTGGATACAATGCCGCCAGCACCCTGCGCCCTTCAGTAGCGACAATGTTATAGGTGCGGCAGGCGGCAGGCGTGTTCATGCACTCCACTGGCAAACCGCTTTCTATAAAAGGCCGCAACAAGTCCGGCGGCAAAAAAATCTGGCGCTTGCCCGTGCCAACAATAACCAACTCATAGGACTTGACATGCGAGTACGTGGTTTGCTCCAGCACCAAACTCAGGTCAGCCGCAGTAAATTGCCCGTTTTGCAGCTGCACAGGCCATGTCAGCACCAAGCCATCAGCCCCTACGATCACTCCCTGCCGATACCATTGGCCCTGTATGGCGATACCCTCGGCTCCGTAAGCAGTAATGGCATGGGCGAAAGGGAGTTCGGCGTCAAATTGCATGGCAAGCGTGAAAAATCGTGATCCAGCGGGACAAAATATGGTCAAATTGTATGCTTCGCCCTCTTATTTCTGGAGCCATCGTGAAAATCACCCGCAAATCGACCAAACTGGATAACGTGCTGTACGACATTCGGGGGCCGATCATGGACGCGGCGCGCCAGATGGAGGAAGAAGGGCAAAAAATCATCAAGCTCAACATCGGCAACCTAGCACCATTTGGCTTTGATGCGCCTGAAGAAATCCAGCAGGACATGATTCGCAACCTGCCCGATTCAGCAGGGTACTCTGACAGCAAAGGCATTTTTGCCGCACGCAAAGCGGTCATGCATTACACCCAGCAGCAAGGCGTTAAAGGGGTTACGCTGGAAGACATTTATTTGGGCAATGGCGCCAGCGACCTGATTGTGATGGCACTGAATGCTCTGTTGGATGAAGGCGATGAATTGCTGTTGCCCGCGCCCGACTACCCTTTGTGGACGGCTGCCACCTCGCTTTCTGGCGGCACGCCGGTGCATTACCTGTGTGATGAAACCAATGGCTGGATGCCCGATCTGCAAGACATTCGCAGCAAGATCACGCCGCGCACCAAAGGCATTGTGGTCATCAACCCCAACAACCCTACGGGTGCGCTGTATAGCGACGAGTTGCTGCTGGGCATTATCGAACTGGCCAGAGAGCACGGACTGGTGTTACTGTCTGATGAGGTGTACGACAAGATTCTGTACGAAGATGCGCGTCACACGGCAATGGCGTCGCTATCCACCGATGTGCTGACGCTCACGTTCAATTCGCTCTCCAAATCGTACCGATCCTGCGGCTACCGTGCGGGCTGGATGGTGGTATCGGGCGACAAGAGCAGCGCACGCGACTATATTGAAGGGCTGGACATGCTGGCCAATATGCGGCTGTGCGCCAATGTGCCCGGCCAATGGGCGGTACAAACGGCGTTGGGCGGCTACCAAAGCATCAACGAACTGATCGCAGAAGGCGGGCGTTTGCGCCGCCAGCGCGATTTGGCTTATGAATTGGTCACGGCCATTCCGGGGGTAACTTGCGTCAAGCCGCAAGCGGCGCTGTATATGTTCCCGCGACTGGACCCCGAGGTATATCCCATCAAAGACGACCGCCAGTTCTTTCTGGATGTGCTGCGCGCCACCCGCGTGATGCTGGTACAGGGTTCTGGCTTCAATTACCCAGACAACCAGCACTTCCGCATCGTGTTTTTGCCGCACGAAGATGAATTGCGCGAGGCCATCAACCGGCTGGCTGACTTTTTGGCCAACTGGCGCAAGCAGCACGGCACAGCCGCATAAACTGCACGGCATGGCTGCATGAAATATTTGGATTGGCTGCTTCCTATCTTGCATCTGCTCATTGGAGGAGCGATTGCATACCCAGCGTTCATGGGCTGGTGGCAGCGGCTTCGCAACCCTCACCTTGAGGAAGAACTCAAACAACGGCATCGAGCCTTGGCCGAAGCCAAACTGGCCGCCATGTACAAAGAACAGCTGGGCGAAAGCCTGCTGCTGGATGGTGCGAACAAAGTATGGGAAGAAGAAACGGTTTTCAAGGAATCGAACGACCACTACGAATGGGTGGTGATTCTGCAAAACCGTGAGGGCAAATATTTCTGGTTCCGCTACCTCAGCAATGCCCCCGCCCTATTCAAAGAAACGAGTTTATCCATCGTTAACGTGTTAACCAAGGGGAAAGACATTTCCCCAACTCATCATTCAGAACCTACGGAAGTTAAAGCATGAAACCTTTCAAAGTCGCCCTGGTGGGTATTGGCACTGTTGGCAGCGGTGTATTCAAAGTCTTGCAACGCAACCAGGCCGAGATCAAGGCGCGCACGGGACGCGGCATTGAAATTACCGTGGTGGCAGACCGCAATGTGAACCACGCCCGCAGCATTGTGGGTGACGGTGCTGAGGTGGTGGACGATGCCTTTGCCGCCGTTGCCCGCCCCGATGTGGATGTGGTGGTCGAGCTGATTGGCGGCTACACCGTTGCCAAAGACCTGGTGCTCAACGCCATTGAAAATGGCACGCACGTGGTGACGGCCAACAAGGCGCTGCTGGCCGTGCACGGCACCGAAATTTTTGAAGCTGCGCCGCAAAAAGGCGTGCTGGGGACCTTCGAGGCTGCCG
>JAGOGU010000039.1 GCA_017996515.1 Allobrachymonas sp. | reverse complement strand
TTTTCTGCATGCGATCGAGCCCGGCCCAGCCAGCCGCAGCTACGGCATTCAGGTGGCGCGTCTGGCGGGCATGCCGGCATCGGTCATCCACCACGCCCGCCATGCCTTGCAAACGCTGCAAGACCAACAGCAACTACAACACAGCCAGATTGATCTGTTCAGCGCTCCGCCCCCGGCCACGGACGCAACCGCGGCGCCACCCAGCCTGCTGGAACAGGAACTGCAACAGATTGACCCCGATCAGATAACGCCGCGCGAGGCTTTGGCCGCTTTGTATGCGCTCAAAGAGGCCGCGCAAAAACAGCCCTGAAAAGCCGCCAGTAAAAGCGACCACTGAACAAACTGGCAGCGGGTTTGTTTGCCCAAAAGGCAGCTTATTCGCTGGCAGGTTGTGCCGCAGCTTCAGCATGCGCCTGCTGCAACAACGGCTTGGCCTGCTGGATGCGGGCTGCCAACTTGGTGGTCAGGTTATTGCGCGCCGCATCGTAGGCGCGCTGCAAGGCGTGCCCAAACGCCAGCGCATCAGCCGAGCCGTGGCTTTTGAACACCAGGCCACGCAAGCCCAGCAAGGCCGCGCCGTTATAGCGGCGGTGATCCACCCGCCCCTTGAACGCCCGCAGCACGGGGTACGCCAGCACAGCAGCCAGCTTCGTGAGCCAGTTGCGGGCAAACTCCTGCTTGAGGAAGGTAGACACCATGGCCGCCAACCCCTCGCTGGTTTTGAGCGCCACATTGCCCACAAACCCGTCGCACACCACAATGTCGGTGGTGCCTTTGAAAATATCATCGCCCTCGACATTGCCGTAAAAATTCAGGCTGCCATCATCGCCAGCTTGCACCAGCAACTCGCGCGCCTGCTTGATCACTTCATTGCCCTTGATGGCTTCTTCGCCGATATTGAGCAAGCCCACTGTGGGCTGCTCTTTACCGCTGAGCACCGACACCAAAGCCGACCCCATCACGGCAAACTGCAACAGATGTTCTGCCTCGCAATCCACATTGGCGCCCAAATCCAGCACCGTGGTGCCCGTACCCAAGGAATTGGGCAGCTGAAACGCAATGGCCGGGCGGTCAATCCCTTCCATGGTTTTGAGCAGATAGCGCGCCACCGCCATCAAAGCGCCGGTGTTGCCCGCAGAAACCGCCGCATGCGCCGCACCTGTGCGCACCTGGCTAATGGCCACGCGCATGGACGAATCTTTTTTGCGCCGCAGCGCAGTTTCCACCGGGTCGTCCATGCTGACCACTTCAGAGGCCGCCACGATTCGGGCTCTGTCTTCCGGCAAACCCTGCACGCCGGGCTGCTGCGCCCACACGGGTTGCAGCGCTTCGGGTTGCCCCACCAGCAACAGCGTGGCATCAGGGTGGCTCAAAACAAATTGCGCACATGCCGCCAACGTAACCTGCGGACCATGGTCACCCCCCATGCAATCAACGGCCAACACCACTTTGCCAGGGTCGGAATTGCCGGGGTTGTTTGTTGCACTCATTGCCATTGGGCTTTCGGAAACTGCCGTCTCCTGAAACACGCACTGCACCACAATACAGTGTTTGCATCGTTTTGCAGACCGAACAGGAAACAGCGTAGAAAAAAGAAAGAAACGAAAAAAGCCCGAGGCTACGCATGTAGCGCCGGGCTTTTCATGAAGACGCCCCGATCAGGCTTCGGACGATTTGGTCTTGATCACCTGGCGCCCACGGTAAAAACCGTTGGGGCTGATGTGGTGACGCAGATGCACTTCGCCAGTTGTAGGCTCTACAGCCACATTCGGTGCAGTCAGCGCGTTATGCGAGCGGTGCATGCCGCGTTTGGAAGGCGATTTTTTGTTTTGTTGAACGGCCATGGCCCGCTCCTCTATACAAATCCGTTAAAAAAAGAAGGGCTGCACGTACACAGCCACTTTGACAATCCGAGGAATTATAGCCGATGTCACTCAACATGTGTTGCACCGCGCGTGGTTCTGCACAGTTTTTTGCCCGCTTTGTCGCTGATTGGGTACTGCCGCCGCTCTTCCCTGTGCCGCACTCCGCGGATCAATTGGCCTCATCAGGCATGGCGCGCTGCTGCACAGCCGCATCCAGCGCTTGCTGATATTGCCGTTGCATCTGGCTGCTCTGATCACGAACGGTAGCGGCAGGCGGCGCCTTGTCTGATGCAGAAGCCGCCAACCCCGGCACTGCCGGAGTAGCAGCAGCACCAATCTGCTTTTTAACCAGCACCCCAACCACAAGCATTTTGTGGCATCAGGCATCTTGCGGCTCGCCCATCTGGCGATCAAAAGACTGACGAATCAGTCCCATAACGTATGGAAGTTCATCTAGGCTGGATACGCCAATCTCTACATCGCCGTTACCCCACCGCCCAAGATTGGTAACATCGTTGCATAGCCCTTTGGGATCATCAATCTCGCTAAATGGCATATTGAGCGACAGGCGCAGGCGTCTGGCCTGAGGGACGACATCCACAAAATTTGTTTCTGCCTTATAGGCGATATAGAGCTTGAGATACTCCTCGTAGATGCAGGGATCAAGCTCCAGAATTTCTTTGCGCAAGGCATCAAACAGTGTGCGTATGTTGCCACTGCTCAGATGCGGATGATCGTCGACGCTATAGCTCTGCCCCGTGCTGATTGTTGAAGTGCGATAGGCATCAAGGATGCCACTATCCAGTTGCGGTGCAGTCCATACTTTGGCGGCCTTCCTAGCAAGGCGTTCAGCGCGCGCTTGGACGGCAGCTTCATCCCATTTTTGCACCTCACCCAAACCTTCATTGATATTGAGTGCACTGTATTTAAAGCCGATTTTGTTGCCTTCGGCATTACTGACCTGATCGCGCTTATAGGCAAATGGAGAGTCGCTGTACTCGCTGTTGTATCCCGTCAAAGTGAGATTGCCCAAGGTATGCAGATACTTTTGTTGAATCTGTTGCCAATCGGGACCAAGTTCCGCTTGCCACTCGGGTGAGAGTGCTTCGTTCTGCGGCAGGATATGCTCAATGGTGTAGTCTTCAACCATTATGCGCTCCTTACGTCCGTGGTTTTCGAGGCGACGCAACCAATAGCTACGGTTACGGAAGTTGTACAGGTCACGTTGTTTGAGTTCGCGTTGAAACTCTTCATCACCTGGAAAGCGGCGATAGGACGGCAATAACAAGAATGCCGCCTGCACACTCTCCAAGTAACGGTCTTTTCTCAATGTTCGGCTCAAGCCTGGGAAGGTCTTGTTCAACGAGTTAGTGGGGATAGCGCAAATAGCACGGCGAAACACGTAGCTTTCAACAATGCGAACGATGCTCACCAATTCGTCCACAGTCAAGCGTGCCTGCTTATAGTCGTGATAGACCTCAAGCAGAAAAGGATAGGCTACGTCTACCTTCAATTCACGCAAATCATGAAAGGCTTCTTTCAGTTTGGGCTCTGTTTCCGCCCCAAGCGCCATGGCACAGTAGTAATTGGCATAGGTGTGGATATCGGCAACGAGGACAGCAGTATCGAGCTGGCTGGCATGGGCAAAAGCCTTGAAAGCAGCATAGACCTCTCGCACGTTGGGAATCTCACCTGTTTTGACGGTGAGGTAGTGACGCATAAATGGGTCAAAGTGAGTTACGTAGGCCTTCTGGCCGAACGACTTTTCCATCGGCCGCCAGTAACTCTGGTAAAGCTCAATCTGGAGCTTTGGCTCCAACCCCATCAGAATGTAGTTACGAATCAGATCAGCCTGGCTGAGCTCAAGGCCGGTGGAATTCATGCTCTCGAAGATAAGCTGAGGATTATCCTGAGTGCGATCGAGCGAAATATCGACGATGAGCAATTTTCCCAGCCCCTGGCAGATAGCTTGAAGATCGTCTTGGTGCTTGTTTATTAACTCTTGAAAGAGCTCGTAGTTCTGCTGGATGCGGGTGCTGATTTCTTCAGGCATTGGCGCCGATTTGATGATCGCCAACAATGTTTTTTTATCAGTTTCCGAAAGAATTAGTTTGTAATGGCGCTCTCCTTCCTCTTCAGGATTTAGTAGGTAGTAATTCTGCAGCTTTCGTGCAGAAAAAGCATCTAACAGTTCAGGCAGTTGTTTGACTTCGAAGTGCCTAGCCAGCGCCGCAATCAACAAAGTGCATGTAGTCAGGCGCTGTTGTCCATCTATAACCAGCAGCGCCTCCTGGGCGGTAACAGTGGAAAGGGCTCGCTCCACATAAACAATGGAACCAATGAAGTGGCCATTGATTTTTTCATCTCGGCCTGATCTCAATAAATCTGACCATAACTGTTGACATTGAACCCCCGTCCAAGAGTAGTTGCGCTGATAAATAGGAATAACGAACTGTGGGGATTTTTTTAAGAACTTCAGCAGATTGGTTTCGGTAGCTTTCATTTTATTCCTCAGAGGTTTTTAGCAATCTGCTAGCACTCGACCAATAGTTTTTTAATTTCCAGATATCCGCGCTGCATATCGCGGTACGCGGACACGCTTATCCAGCGCTCAAGCGCTCACTCCCACTCAATCGTCGCAGGAGGCTTGCTGGATACGTCGTAGGTAACACGGTTGATGCCGCGCACTTCGTTGATGATGCGGCTGCTGACCTTTTTGAGCAGGCTGTAGGGCAGCTCGGCCCAGTCGGCGGTCATGAAGTCGCTGGTTTGCACGGCGCGCAGGGCCACCACGTAGTCGTAGGTGCGGCCGTCGCCCATCACGCCTACGCTTTTGACTGGCAAGAAAACGGTGAACGCCTGACTCGTCAGGTCGTACCAGCTTTTGCCGCTGTTGGGTTCAATCGTTGAGCGCAGTTCTTCGATAAAGATGGCATCGGCTTCGCGCAGCAAGTCGGCGTATTCTTTTTTGATTTCGCCCAAGATGCGCACGCCCAGGCCGGGGCCTGGGAATGGGTGGCGATAGACCATGTCGTGCGGCAGGCCCAGGGCCACGCCCAGTTCGCGCACCTCGTCTTTAAACAAGTCGCGCAGCGGCTCCAGTAGCTTCAGGCCCAGCTGCTCGGGCAGGCCGCCGACGTTGTGGTGGCTTTTGATGACGACGGCTTTTTTGCTCTTGGCGCCGCCGCTTTCAATCACGTCGGGGTAGATGGTGCCTTGGGCCAGGAAGGTGGCGCCTTTGACGGCTCGACCGCCGTCAACACCTGTTCCTTGGCCACCGCCGCTGGCCTTGAGTTTTTCGGCCTCGGCCTTGAACACATCGACAAACAGCTTGCCGATGATCTTGCGTTTCTGTTCAGGCTCAGACACGCCTTTGAGCGCATTCAAAAACAGTTCGCTGGCGTCCACGCGCACCACTTTGGCATGCAGTTTTCCGGCAAACATGTCCATCACCATGTCGCCTTCATTCAGGCGCAGCAGGCCGTGATCGACAAACACGCAGGTGAGTTGGTCGCCAATGGCGCGGTGAATCAGCGCGGCAGCCACGGATGAATCCACGCCGCCCGAGAGGCCGAGGATGACCTCTTCATCGCCCACCTGCTGGCGGATGGCTTGCACGGCTTCTTCGATGTGATCGCGCATCACCCAGTCGGGGCGGGCGCCGCAGATGTCCAGCACAAAGCGCTCCAGCATCGCCCTGCCCTGCACGGTGTGGGTGACTTCGGGGTGGAACTGCACGGCGTAGTAGCCGCGCGCCTCGTCTGCCATGCCGGCGATGGGGCAGCTGTCGGTGCTGGCCATGAGCTTGAAGCCGGGGGGCAGCTCGGTCACTTTGTCGCCGTGGCTCATCCACACTTTCAGCATGCCGTGGCCTTCGGGCGTGTGAAAGTCCTGAATGCCATCCAGCAGCCTGGTGTGGCCGCGCGCGCGCACTTCGGCGTAGCCAAATTCGCGCTTGTGGCCGCCTTCGACCTTGCCGCCCAGTTGCTGGGCCATGGTTTGCATGCCGTAGCAAATGCCCAGCACGGGCAGGCCCAGCTCAAACACGGCATCGGGCGCGCGGTCGTCCACCTCGTATACGCTGGCGTGGCTGCCTGAGAGGATGATGCCCTTGAGCTGGCCATCCTTGGCCCAGTCGCGCACCCAGTCGCTGCTCACGTCGCAGGGGTGAACTTCGCAGTACACATGCGCTTCGCGGATGCGGCGGGCGATGAGTTGCGTGACTTGCGAGCCGAAGTCGAGGATGAGGATTTTTTGGTGTTGCATGGTGATGGTTCGCCGCAAAAAATAAAAATGCCTACGCTCTACCTGCGCCCCAAGGCGCAGAAAGAAACGTACGCAATAACAAATAAAGCCATGCTTGGCGCAATGGCGCAATTTTAAGGCTTAGGCGCGCACTTGCTTACGCTTGCGAGCTGAGTTTGACGTTGCCTAGGTCAATTGTTGCCGCTGCCGTTATTCCTGGCGAAAAGGGTCAAGCCCCATTTGCATCAGCATGGCAACGGTGTCTGCTTCGCCGTAGTGTTCAACAATCAGGCCATCAACCACACGATCCAGATTGATGCCCTTGAGATAAATTTTTTTGCCTGTTGCTGGAATGCCCATCCATTCGCCTGTGTGGGTGCCTTCAGCCGTTACGCGCACCGCCACCCATTCACCTTCGGCCACCGCTTCGTGGCACTGCATCTGAAAGTCTGGAAAGGTGTTTTTGATGCCATGCACATGCGCCAACAACCCGGCAACGCCCGCTGCCGCATGCGGCGGCGCGTTGTGATCTTGGTAGGCGGGAGAGATGTATTTTCCTGCCAGATCGGTTTTGCCTTCTGACATAACCTGGCGATAAAAATCAAGAACGATTTGTTTGTTTGCAGCATGCATGGCTATCTGCCCGTAAAGTGTTCACAAAGCACAATGCCTTGCAAGCAGCAAGGCATTGGCATGTGTTGATTCAGGCAAAGCGCCTGAGTCTGCACCCTTAATCCGCCCGATAGTTGGGCGCTTCTTTGGTGATTTGCACGTCGTGCACATGGCTTTCGCGGAAGCCTGCGGAGGTAATTTCCACAAACTCTGCCCGCTCTTGCATTTCTGCAATGGTGGGACAGCCGCAATAGCCCATGCTGGCGCGCAGACCACCGGCCATTTGGTAAATGATGGCCACCACGCTGCCTTTGTAAGGCACGCGGCCTTCAATACCTTCGGGCACGAGCTTGTCGGTGTTGGGGTTGCCGGTGCTGCTTTCTTGAAAATAGCGGTCGGCACTGCCCTGGCGCATGGCGCCAATAGAGCCCATGCCACGGTAGCTTTTGTAGCTGCGGCCTTGGTAGAGGATGACTTCGCCCGGCGCCTCTTCGGTACCGGCAAACACGCCGCCCATCATCACGGTGCTGGCGCCTGCCGCAATAGCTTTGGCAATGTCGCCACTGTAGCGAATGCCGCCGTCTGCAATCAGCGGCACGCCCGTGCCTTTGAGCGCAGTGGCAACCGCATCAATCGCCATGACTTGCGGCACACCCACGCCCGCCACAACGCGTGTGGTACAGATGGAACCTGGCCCAATGCCCACTTTCACACCGTCTGCGCCGGCATCCACCAAGGCTTTGGCAGCCGCAGCCGTGGCGATGTTGCCGCCTACAACCTGCACCTGCGGGTAGTTTTGCTTGACCCAGCGCACACGATCCAGCACGCCTTTGCTATGGCCGTGGGCGGTGTCCACAATCAGCACGTCCACACCGGCTTTAACCAACAGTTCCACCCGCTCTTCGGTGCCTTCTCCCACCCCCACAGCCGCACCCACGCGCAGGCTGCCCGCTTCATCACGCGCAGCATTGGGGAAAGTGGTTTGCTTGTTGATGTCTTTCACCAGAATCAAGCCTTTGAGTTCAAAGGCGTCATTCACCACCAGCAGGCGCTCCAGCCGGTGTTTGTGCAACAGGGCTTTGGCTTCTTGAATCGAAATGCCCTCGGGCACGGTAATGAGTTTTTCGCGCTGTGTCATGATGTCGCGAACGGGCACGTCCAGCCGTGTTTCAAAGCGGATGTCGCGCCCCGTCACGATGCCAGCGACCTTGCCGCCTTCAATCACCGGAAAGCCCGATACGCCCAGCTCTTCGGCCAACTGCTTGACTTGCAGCACGGTGGTGTCGGGTGTGATGACAACCGGATCGCGTAGCACGCCGCTTTCGTAGCGTTTGACTTTGGCGACCTGCGCGGCCTGCTCTTGTGCCGTGAGGTTTTTGTGGATGATGCCGATGCCGCCTTCTTGCGCCATGGCAATAGCCAGGCGGGATTCGGTCACGGTATCCATGGCGGCAGATACCAGCGGCAAATTGAGGGTGATGTTGCGTGTCAAACGGGTCTGCAACAATGTGTCTTTGGGCAGAACCTCGGAGTGCGCAGGAACGAGAAGAACGTCGTCAAACGTGAGTGCTTTACCAAGCAGGCGCATAGGGGGAATCTCCAAAAAACGGATTGTACCCGTCCTTGCCCCGCTTCGCCTGGGGCGCTTTCCCTATTCTCCTCTATTGGCCTATTTTTTACGGGCTTCGCCGCCACGCGACACTTCTCAACGCTTGTTTTTTTAACATTTACTACTACACTACACTTCTGCCATCCAACAAACCGCTCATGCAAGGTCTTGAAAGATGCCGATACGCGTTGCGCCAAGCGTCACGTGATACGGTTTATCATTTCAGCTCCATGGGTCGGCCCGTGCTTGGCAAGCTAGCTCTCATCTCTGATTGCTCATTACATACACATCCATACGGAAGGCGCACACATCATGAAAATAACAACCACCAAAACCCTGATCGCGATCGGTCTGCTGTGCTTTTCTGCCAGCAGCATGGCGCAATGGCAATGGGTTGATCGTTCGGGCCGCAAAGTGTTCAGCGATCAGCCGCCGCCAGCAGATATTTCCGAGCGTAACATCCTCAAACGCCCGGGTGTTGGCTCTACACCCGTGAGCATGGCATCTGGCAACGAAGAAAAAGCCTCGGCAAGCGCACAAACTGCGAGTGCCGCGCCTTCCGCTCCCGAGCAATCGAAGGAAGAAAAAGCCAAGGAAGAGGCTCAGCGCAAAGATGAAGAGGCCAAGCGCAAAGCAGAAGAGGCAAAAATCGCCCAAGCCAAAAAAGAAAACTGCACCCGCGCCAGAACCGCGCTATCGACGCTGCAATCCGGTATTCGCATCAGAACTGTTGACGCAAAAGGCCAGCACTCCATCATGGACGACAAAGCCCGCGCGGCAGAAGAAGCACGCATCCGAAAAGACATTGCCGAAAATTGCTGATAGGGCCAATACGATTACAACCCAAACGGGCTGCCTAGGCAGCCCGTTTTTTATGCGCAAATGCAAGGGGACCCTGTTGCATGCGTGCTTGCCCGCCATGCCGCCCCTTTGCGCCTTGGCGCATCACCACACATGCGGCATCGGGCAAAACCGTGCGCGTTATCCAATCACCTTATCCGATGACTTTGGCCTCGTTCTTGAGCTTGTCCACCAGCTCCGCCACATTGGCAACCCGAACGCCCGCACTGCGCTGAGGCGGCTCGGACACACTCAAGGTTTTAAGGCGTGGCGCGGCATCTACGCCCAAGGTGGCAGGCGTCAGCACTGCAATTTCTTTTTTCTTGGCCTTCATCATATTGGGCAGCGTGACATAGCGCGGCTCGTTCAGGCGCAAATCGCATGTAATCACGGCAGGCAGCGTAATGGCGACCGTTTCCAGCCCGCCATCTACCTCGCGCGTCACGGTGGCTTTACCTTCAGCCAGTTCCAGCTTGCTGGCAAATGTTGCTTGCGGCCAATCGGCCAAAGCCGCCAGCATTTGGCCCGTTTGGTTGGCATCATCGTCGATGGCTTGCTTGCCCAAAAACACCAGCTGGGGTTGCTCTTGGTCGGCCACGGCCTTGAGCAATTTGGCTACGGCCAGCGGCTGCAACTCTTCTTCTGTTTCCACCAAAATGGCGCGGTCGGCACCAATCGCCATGGCGGTGCGCAGCGTTTCCTGGCAAGCAGCCGTGCCGCAAGACACCGCCACAATCTCGGTGACGATCCCTTTTTCTTTCAGGCGAACGGCCTCTTCCACGGCAATTTCGTCAAACGGGTTCATACTCATCTTGACGTTGGCCAAATCCAACCCGCTGTTGTCGGCCTTGACCCGCACCTTGACGTTGAAATCCACCACCCGCTTGACCGCGACCAAAGCCTTCATCACCATTCTCCATGTGTGCTGCCCAACGTGGGGCGTATTCATTCATCGTCGGCGAGCCAAACAAACACGCTTATAAACAAGCTCTTAAGCCCTGCCTCGCCATTCATTGCTGAAATGATTGCTGCGATTGTACGAATTTACGGCGCCCGCATGCATCAGGTCGGCATGCCCGCGCGCAAGGCAATCTTTTGCACCTGCAGCCCAAAACCCATTTGCCACGGCAAATACTCAGGCATGGTGCACAATTTCAAGCCTATGAAAAAAGAACAAATCATCCGTTTTTTTCAAACCCTGCAAGCAGCCAACCCCGAGCCACGCACCGAGCTGGAATTTTCCACGCCGTTCGAACTGCTGGTGGCCGTCATGCTCAGCGCGCAGGCCACAGATGTGAGCGTGAACAAGGCAACCGCCACGCTCTTTCCTGTTGCCAACACCCCGCAAGCCTTGCTGGACTTGGGGCAAGAAGGGCTAGAG
>JAGOGU010000038.1 GCA_017996515.1 Allobrachymonas sp. | reverse complement strand
CGCGCCCCTTTGTGCTGCTGCTGTCCAACACCACGCATGCCGTACTGCGCCTGCTGCCGTTTGACACGCAATCCACGCGCAGCGTGACCCAGGAAGAAATTGCCGCCAGTCTGGTCGAAGGTGTGGATGCCGGGCTGATCGAAGAGCACGAGCACCGCATGGTGCGCAACGTTTTCAAGCTCGATGAGCGCGCGCTCTCTTCCATCATGGTGCCGCGCAACGAGGTGGTGTGGCTGGATGCGCACACCACGGTGGCGCAGGCGCTGCACAAACTGTCGGCAGGCGATATGCGCGCGCACTCTTGGTATCCGGTGTGCAAAGACTCGCTCGACGAGGTGGTGGGCATCGTCGGCATCAGCCAATTGCTGCTGCCGCAACACGCTGCGCAAACGCTGGAAGATGTGGCCGAACCCGCGATTTTTGTGCCGGAAACCATCAGCGGCATGGAATTGCTCGAACAATTCCGCGGGCATGCGCATCGGCTGGTTTTTGTGGTGGATGAATATGGCGAAGTGCAGGGCATTCTGACACCGCACGATTTACTCGAGGCCATTACCGGCGAATTGCACGCACACACCGCGCAAGAAGCCTGGGGCACCCGGCAGGAAAATGGCTCCTGGCTGCTGGACGGCATGATTCCCGTCAATGAACTCAAAAACAAACTCGATATGGAAGAGTCCCTGCCAGAAGAAGAAAACAACCACTACAACACCTTGGCCGGGCTATTGATGTTTGTGTCGGGTGAATTGCCTTTTGTCGGGCAAGAAACACATTGCGCAGGCTGGCGCTTTGTTATTCAAACACTCGACGGCAAACGCGCCGAGTGGGTGCAGGCATCCCGACTGACGGACGAACCCGAACAACATTAATCCCCTACACAAAAACCGAGAAATAATTGCTCGCGCTATAATCGTGCACATATTCCCCTTTCGTTAAACCTATTTTTTCTTAATCAGGAGTACCTATGAACAATTTGCAAAGTTTGCTGCAAGAGCGTGAATTGCTCGAAAACAAAATCCGCGAGGCACGCCGCGAACAAATCAGCGAGGCGATTGCCACATGCCGCCGCTTGATTGCAGAGCACGAGCTGACAGAAGGCGATCTGTTCGGCGGCAAAGGCCGCCGCAAAAAATCCGCAACTGCCGGCATGAAGGTCGCTCCCAAATACCGCAACCCCGTAACCGGCGAAACGTGGACTGGCCGCGGCAAGCCTCCAAAATGGGTGCAAGAAAGCGGTGACCGTGAAGCCCTGCTGATCAAATAAATCTCAAAACCGGTTGTCTGAAAATAGCTGGCATGCTTATTTAGACAACCACTACATTGAGAGCAATTACCAAAGCCCTCTGCGGTTCA
This sequence comes from Allobrachymonas sp., assembly GCA_017996515.1. Classification (GTDB taxonomy): domain Bacteria; phylum Pseudomonadota; class Gammaproteobacteria; order Burkholderiales; family Burkholderiaceae_C; genus Brachymonas. Next base: position 9,200 of record JAGOGU010000038.1, on the reverse strand, counting down.
CCGCATAGGGCTTTTTTCATGTTTATCCAGAAACCCCTCTTGCTAGGGAATACCCTTGTATCAGCCTCATTATTTTTGGTTTATCACGCGATTCAAAGCGAAAAAATCCACCTTACTTCATCCCGCTAAGATTTTTTCAAAGACCATTTCTCTAAAACCATCGTTTTCAATTTTTCAGCAATAAAGCACATGCTTCGCCTACATCACAATGTCTCTTTCGCTGACTGACGAGGAATAATGGTCCGCATAAAAATCATTCCATCAAAAACAAGCAGCGCATGAAATAGGCACACATCAGGCATACCTGCAACCGCCATTTTCAGGCGGCCATGGCTCGCATGATTTTTGAATATCCACAAGGGAATGTTACCCAAACTGGCTGAAGCGCCCTGAACCCTCTCATGGTTTGGCCGTGCCTCAGGCCAAGCCGAATATCGCGGGCAATTTATCGACGCATGCTGCCAAATCCTGCTGCCGCCATGCCTGTACCGATCGGGTGGCAATGCGGCCTTGCGGCAAGGTCAAGCCAGTGGCCAGGCACAGCAAGGTGTTGGGGCGCAAAACCTGCACGGCGTGCTGCAGCATGGCCTGATTGCGATAGGGTGTCTCAATCCACCATTGCGATTGCCCCGTGGCACTGGCCGTGCGCTCCAACTCGCGCAAGCGGTTGGCACGGGCTGCCGCATCCTGCGGCAAATAGCCGTGAAACGCAAAACTTTGCCCATTCAGGCCACTGGCTGCCAGCGCCAGCAAAATGGACGAGGGCCCGACAAGTGACACCACGGCAATTTGCAGCGCATGCGCCGCGCGCACCAGCGACGCGCCCGGATCGGCCACCGCAGGCATGCCCGCTTCGCTGGCCAGCGCCATATCGTGCCCTTGCAAGGCAGGGGCCAGCAAGGTACGCGCCAGGGCCATGTCGGGCGCGCCCACATGATCGCCTTTTTTATGCCAAGCACGGGGAATCTCTTGAATATCCAGGTTCTGCAAGGGCTGCGCCAAGGCCTGCACCTCGTGCACCCGCTTGAGCAAGGCGCGCAGGGTGCGAGCGTTTTCGCACACCCAGTGCCCAAGCCGCGCCATATGCTGCAAGGTGGCCTGCGGCAACACATCGGTGACTGGCGGCAGGGGCGCATCGCAGCCAAAATCCAGCGGGGCCGGCACCAGATACAGCGTGCCCGTTTTTTTGCCTGTTGGGGTGTTTGCGCTCATCTTTGATTCTCCTGCGCGCTGGTGGCTGATGGCGCTGCCAATATCTGCAAGCCTGCCGCCCGTAACAATGCGCAGGTGCGCATCAACGGCAGGCCGATCAAGGCGGTCGGGTCGTCGTTGTCGATGCTGGCCATCAAGGCAATGCCCAGCCCCTCGCTCTTGATGCTGCCCGCGCAGTCGTAAGGCTGCTCGGCCAGCAGATAGGCATCGATCGCGGCATCGCTCATACCGTCGTGCGCGTCGCGAAAGCGCGTGCAGATGGTGGCTGTTTCTGCGCGCGCAAAGCCTGTGGATGCGCACACCACGGCCACAGCGGTGTGAAACAGCACGGTTTGCCCGCGCTGCTGCTGCAACTGCAGGCGCGCCCGCTCGTGGCTATGGGGCTTGCCCAGCGGCTGGCCGTGCAGATCAGCCACCTGGTCGGAGCCAATCACCACCGCAGCCGGGTACCGCTGCGCCACGGCCTGTGCCTTGGCCAGTGCCAAGCGGTGTGCCATGGCCGCAGGCGCTTCGCCGTCCAAGCGGGCTTCATCCACCGCAGGCGCCACGCAGGCAAACGGCAGGCGCAAGCGTGCCAGCAGCTCGCGCCGATAAGGAGAGGTAGAGGCCAGGATCAGGCTGGCGCGATCAGCAGCAAAGGTGTCAGACATGAACGCAAATGGGCACACAGTGGTACGGCAAAAAAGATATGCCATTGTCGCGTAATCTGCCCACAGCGCAGCGCCTGCTCAACACCGGCTGCGAACCAATTAAACCCAAACCCGATTCGATTTTGTCGGGCACGCACGCGCATTGCTCCCTGTTTTTGCCTACACTGCCGACTATGGAAAAGTCTTTGCCCTCTTCATCTTCCTCCGCTGGTGCCGCGCATGCGCATGACCCGCGCCGTTTGCATATCACGGCATTTGCCGAAGCAGGCGCCACCTTGCAAGGCACAACGTCCCTGCATGAGCTGCCTCGGCTCGCCGACGAATGCGCGCTGACATCACCAGAAACCCCGGTGCGCTGGCAGGCGCAGGGCAGCACGCGCCAAGCCACAGGCCAACCCAAAGAGATTTGGCTGGAACTGGAGGCAGAAGTCAGCCTGACGCTGCAATGCCAACGCTGCCTGCAGGCCATGCAAGAGCCTGTGCGCGTGCAGCGCGCTTTTCGCTTCGTGCATGACGAAGCCACCGCCGCCCAACTCGACGAGGAGCTGGAAGAAGACGTGCTGGTCATCAGTCGCCAGTTCGATCTGCTGGCATTGGTCGAGGACGAACTCCTCATGGCCTTGCCCTTTGCCCCGCGCCATGCCGCCTGCCAGCCTGCGGCCGATCTGCAAGACAGCAGCGCCGATGAGGAGCAGCCACATCCCTTCGCCGTGCTGCAACAGCTCAAGCAAAAACCGACGCAATAAGCAGCAACACCATCGCAGTCAAGTACAAGCAGGCACTGGCTGCTTGTGCCATACTTGCGCCATCTGTTTTCATTTCGCCAAACCTGACTTCGCCAATAATGGGAGGAACGCACCGATGCATCCTGCAATGCTGTGGTGGATAGCTACCGCCATACTGGTGGGCACCGAACTGCTCACCGGCACGGTTTACCTGCTGGTTATTGCCTTGGGCGCTGCTGCGGGCGCAGTGGCGGCGCATTTTGGGCTGGATACCAACATCCAGATGGCTGTGGCCGCTGCCGTAGGCTCGGCAGGTGTCATCCTCTGGCATCTGTGGCGCCGTCACAAAAAATCCACCAATTCTGCAGAGTTGGTTGTCGTTTCTGCCCCTAATGCCACGCGCAACAAGCTCGATATCGGCGGTGTGGTGCTGGTGCAAACCTGGATGCACAACGGCAGCACCAGCGTGTCTTACCGTGGTGCCATCTGGACGGCCGTGGCGGCCAACCCCGCAGAACAACAGCAGCCCGGTCGCCATGTGGTGGTGGATATTCGCCACAACCAGCTGGTGTTGCAACCCGAGCAGCCCTCTGCTTGATACGCACTTTGCACAACAACAGACTCAACGTCTGATACCAAGCACCTTTTTCAATTGCAGTGTTTTTTCGAAAGGAACGAATAGACATGACCTCCTCCCTTTTTTACGGCTTCATCCTGCTGGCAGTAGCCGTCACCTTCATCATGCGCACGGTCAAGGTGGTGCCGCAGCAAAGCGCCTGGATTGTTGAGCGACTGGGCAAATACCACGCCACACTCAACCCCGGCCTGAATTTTCTGGTGCCCTTTATCGACAAGGTGGCCTACCGCCACAGCCTGAAAGAAATTCCGCTGGATGTACCCAGCCAAATCTGTATCACGCGCGACAACACGCAATTGCAAGTCGATGGCATTCTGTATTTCCAGGTGACGGATGCCATGCGCGCCAGCTACGGCTCCAGCAACTACGTCATGGCCATTACGCAGCTGGCGCAAACTACACTGCGTTCGGTTATCGGTCGTCTGGAGTTGGATCGCACCTTTGAAGAGCGCGACTCGATCAACGCCCAGGTTGTCAATGCCATCGACGAAGCCGCGCTGAACTGGGGCGTGAAAGTGCTGCGTTACGAAATCAAGGATTTGACGCCGCCTGCCGACATTCTGCGCGCCATGCAGGCACAAATCACGGCCGAGCGTGAAAAACGCGCCGTGATCGCCACTTCGGAAGGTAAGCGCCAGGAACAGATCAACCTGGCAGAAGGCCAGAAGCAGGCCGCCATTGCCAAATCGGAAGGCGAACAACAATCCCAGATTAACAACGCCCAGGGTGAGGCCGCCGCCATTCTGGCCGTGGCCGAAGCCACCGCCCAAGCGCTGGAGCGCGTGGGTCATGCCATTCGCCAACCGGGCGGTGAGCAGGCCGTACAGCTCAAGGTGGCCGAACGCGCCGTCGAAGCCTATGGCAAAGTGGCGCAAGATGCCACTACCACGCTGGTGGTGCCTTCCAACATGACCGAAGTTTCTGCACTGATCACTTCGGCCATGAAAATGGTGCAATCGCAAAAGCCGGTGCTGTAAGCAATCTGCTTCTTTTCATCAACAAAAAAACCGCAGCGATGGCTGCGGTTTTTTTGTGGTGTCATCGTGTGCCTGTCAGGCACGCGGCCAAGGCAAATGCAGCGCCTGCGCCACAGCATCCAGCCTGTCCGAATGCGATGCGTCTGTGGCGTCGATGCAAGGCACCTGCCCCAGAAAAGGACAGGCAAACACCTGCTGCAGGTGCGTCTGCAAATACTGCACATTGTCAGCCGGGCATGCCATGCCTGGATCCATGTGATTGGCCACCCAGCCGGCCAATGTCAGCCCACGTGCAGCAATAGCTTCTGCCGTCAGCAACGCATGACTCAGGCAACCCAGCCGCAAGCCCACCACAAGAATCACCGGCAGCTGCAAGGCGCAGGCCAGGTCGGCACTGTCGATGCATTCAGACAAAGGCGCCCGAAAACCGCCCACTCCTTCCACCAGCAATATTTCAGCCTGTGCAGCCAGACGCTTCTGTGCAGCCACGATCACCCCCAGATCGATGGGCCGCCCTTCATCCCGCGCAGCGATGTGGGGCGATACCGCAGCGCGGTACAGAAACGGATTGACATCGCTTCGGGAAACGCTGCAATTGCTGGCGGCCATAAGCGCTTCCACATCGTCGTTGCGACCGTGGGCATCCACGCCAGCAGCCACGGGTTTCATGCCCAACGTGCGGTAGCCGCCTAGGCGTGCTGCGCGCAACAACAAGGTGGTGACAAAAGTTTTTCCGACTCCGGTATCAGTACCGGCGATAAAAAAGGCGTGTGTCGATGGCATGGATTTTCTTTCCAGGGCAAAGGGGCATGAGGGATATATGCAGCACGACGGCATCATGACCGATTGTGCGTTTACGCTCCTGCTCTGGCCAGCATGTAAATGACCTCATAGCTCAACGGCAAGCCTGCGGGCGTGCGCAGGCACTCGTACGCTTGTTCCAGCCGCAGCAGACCGGTGCGCCCCAACCACGGACTGCGCCCGGCCGGCCCCACGCGGTTGGCACCTACAGATTTGATGGCTGCCAGCACGTCGCGCAGATGCGGATAGTGCAGGGTGAAACTGGCACGGTGCAACTGCACATCCACCAAACCGGCATCGGTCAGTGCAGCGCCGATACACGCAGCGTCATCAAACGCCAAGACATGGCGATGGGTATCCACATAGGCAAATGCCTTCGCCAATTCGGCCAGCGTACCCGGCCCCAGGGTAGCGGCTGCCAGCAACGCCTGAGGGCGCAACACCCGCCGCGCCTCGGTCAAGGCCGTGGGCACATGGCACCACTGCAAAGCCAAACTTGACCAATACAGTCCCAGACTGGCTGCATCCAGTGGCAGAGCATGCAGATCGGCACACACAGTTGCGCACAGAGAAGGGACCGTTGACTGCAAACCACGTAGCACGTGCTGGCTGCTACGCAACATGGCTGGCGCAACATCCAGCGCCAGCAAGGGCTGGCCTGGGCAGTGCTGCGCCAGCAAGGGCAAGGCATAGCCCGTGCCGCAACCAGCATCCAGCACGGGGGCGGACAAGGGCAGGGGTATGTTCAAAGCATCAGCATATGCCAGCAAATGTGCCAACAGCCCTTGAGCCGCCTGCCTTTGCACCACGGCAGCTGCGTCGTATGTCAGCGCTGCCCGATCAAACGCCGCCTGCACCTGTGCGGTGTCAGGACGCAGCGGGCGGTACTGGCGCGAGTAGGCATTCAGAGACATGTTCATGGCTCGGAACAAGCGAAACGGCTGATGACCGCGGCACAGCGTGCAGGATCATGCAGAAATGGCGCATGCGCCGCATCGGGAAAGGTCAGCAAGGTAGCGTTTGGCAGATGTTCGGCCAGCCATTGGCCAGCTGCCAGCGGCATCAGCCCGTCTTGCCCGCCATGAATGAGCAAGGCAGGCAGCGTGATGGCGGATACCTGCGCGCGCAAGTCCAGCGTTTGCAGCCAATCCAGGCCGGCCAGCAATGCCGCCTGCTCGGGCACTGGCTCTTGCGTCAGCGCCTGCAACTGGCGATGGATGGAACGAGCGCAACTATCCCCCTGATTGCTCAAGGCCGCAAACCGTGACACCACTGACGCCGGCAAGGCCCGCACGCCTGCTGCAAATGCCGTCAGCAACGCAGGCGGCTGGGCCGCCGCAAAGCCCTCGCGCTGAATGAAGCTGGGCGTGGTGCCGATCAGCACCAACCGCGCCATGGCGCTTTGGGCTTGCAGCGCTGCCAGTTGAGCCAGCATGCCGCCCAGCGACCAGCCAGCGAGCGTGCAGCCTGCAGGCAATTGTTCGGCCAGTGCGCGTGCCACTGCTTGCGCATCTTCCGCCGCATAGCTCGTGCCGCGGTAGCCTGGCAAATCCACCGCCAGCAGCGGCAGCTGCGGGGCCTGCTCAATCAGATGAGGCAGCAGCGCATCCCACACACGGCTATCCAGCCCCCAGCCATGCAGCAGGACCAAAGGTGCGGCAGGCACAGCATCTTGCGGCTTCGACGGGGCAGGGGGCGTATACAAAAACGTGATTTTCATGGCAGTCTTGTCATCGCTGGCTCGAATCGATGGTGGCCAGCAGGGGTTCCAGGCCGCGCAGAGCCTGCATCAGGCGATCGATGTCATCCACCGTATGCGCGGCCGACAGCGAAATGCGCAGCCGCGCCGTGCCCGGCAGCACGGTCGGCGGCCGGATCGCGGGCACCCACAGCCCCTGTTCCAGCAATTGCTGTTGCACAGCCAGCACGGCATGATTGCTGCCCACCAACACGGGTTGAATAGCCGTATCCGAAGGCAGCAACTTCCAGGGCGAATCGGCCAGGCCATGGCGCAAGCGCGCTACCAGCGCCTGCAAATGCGCACGGCGGGTATCGCCTTCGGGGCTAGACAAAATATCCAACGCGGCCAACACCCCGCAAGCCACGGCGGGGCTGGTTGCGGTGGTGAAAATATAGGTGCGCGCTGTTTGCAACAACCACTCGATCACCGTGGCAGATGCTGCGACAAATGCACCGCTTACGCCCACGGCCTTGCCCAAGGTACCCATCAACACCAAGCGCTGCGAAGCCGGCAGCCCGCAGTATGCCAAGCTGCCACGGCCTTGCGGGCCGAGCACGCCCAGACCATGGGCATCGTCCACCACCAGCCAGGCGTCAAACCGCTCGGCCAACGCCAGCAAATCGGCCAGCGGCGCCAGGTCGCCATCCATGCTGAAAACAGCATCGCTCAGAATCAGTTTTTTGCGCGCAGTAGATGTTGCCAACAGGCGCTCAAGCGCAGCCATATCGTTGTGCGGGTAGCGTACGTGGTCGGCGCGCGCAAGCTGCACCGCATCGATCAAAGAGGCATGGTTGAGCCGATCGGCAAACACCGCATCGCCGCGACCCACCAAGGCCGGCACGATGGCCAGATTGGCCATGTAGCCGGTCGAGAAAAACAGCGCGCGCGCAAACCCCGTGAAGGCGGCCAGCCGTGTTTCAAGCTGCTCGAACGGCTCCAGATGGCCTGACACCAGATGTGATGCGCCGCTGCCCGCGCCCCAGCGCTGCGCACCCTGAGCCACGGCCGCAGCTACCGTGGCGTTGGCGGCCAGACCCAGATAGTCGTTGCTGCAAAAAGCCAGCAACTTCTGCCCATCAACCACGGCATGCGGCCCCACAGGCGATTGCAGGGTACGGCGGGTGCGCAACAGCCCCTGTGCGCCCCGCTTGACCAAATCCCGCTCCAGCTCATTCCAGATCATGTGTGCATCCAACAGATGTTTTCGTGCGGCCCGTTCACGCTGCAAACGTTGGCGCGGCCGCCTCGCCTGATGAAGCCACCGGGCGTGCTGCCTGTACCGTTTCGCCATCTGCCAAAGCCGCATCCAGCGCCTGCGCGGCACGTGTAGCCAGCCAAGCCAGTTCATCCTGCGTGGCAATGTACGGCGGCATGATGTACAGCGTATGACCCAAAGGCCGCAGCAACACCCCGCGCACCAAAGCCTCGCGGTAAAAGCGGCGTCCAAAACCGGGATCTGCCGTATCGACATCGGCTGCCCAAATCATGCCGCGCTGGCGCATATGGCGCACCCGGGGATGTTCCGCCAGAGGGCGAAGCAAATCGGTCAACGCGGCAGCAGTGGCTCGGTTGGCTGTGATGACGTTGTCGCTGGCAAAAATATCCAGCGTAGCCAGTGCCGCCCGGCATGCCAACGGATTGCCGGTGTACGAGTGCGAATGCAAAAATCCGCGCGCCAGGCGCTCATCCAGAAACGCCTGATACACCGCATCGCTGCTGAGCACAACCGACAGCGGCAGATACCCCCCCGTAATCCCTTTGGAAAGACATAAAAAATCAGGCCGAATGGCTACGCCATCTGCCACGGCCTGTTCGTGCGCAAAGAAGGTGCCGGTGCGGCCAAAACCCACGGCAATTTCGTCGGCAATCAAATGCACCTGATACCGGTCGCACAAGGCGCGGGCCTGCACCAGATAGGCGGGATCGTGCATGGCCATGCCACCGGCGCACTGCACCAGCGGCTCCACGATCAGCGCGGCAATCTGCGAGTGTTCGCGCGCCAGCAATTTCTCCAGTGCCTGCGCCGCGCGCCATGCCACATCTGCCCCGGTTTCGCCCGGCTGCGCCTGGCGAGCGTCGGGGCTGGGCACGACAAAGGCCGGTTGCGTCAACGGCCCATAAGCATTTTTGAACAGCGCCACATCGGTTACGGCCAATGCGCCCACTGTTTCGCCATGGTAGCTGCCCGCCACGCAAACGTAGCGGCGCTTGGCAGACAGGCCCATGTTTTGCCAATAGTGAAACGACATTTTCAACGCGATTTCGGTGGCCGACGCCCCATCCGACGCATAAAACGCATGCCCCAGTGCCCCGCCGGTTTGCGCGCTCAAACGCTCGGACAACGCCACCACCGGCTCGTGCGTGAAACCGGCAAGCATGACATGCTCCAGCTGCTCCAACTGCTCGCGCAATGCCGCATTGATCCGCGGGTTGGCATGCCCGAACAGATTGGTCCAC
>JAGOGU010000037.1 GCA_017996515.1 Allobrachymonas sp. | reverse complement strand
CAAGCAATTCGACAACAGCGCCGTCATGGCCGAGATCCTTGCCCTGCGGCAAGAAGAAGCCAAACTGCTGGGCTACCCCCATTTTGCCGAGGTGTCGCTCGTGCCCAAAATGGCCGAGAGCACGCCACAGGTCTTGGGCTTTTTGCGCGATCTGGCTGGCAAAGCCCGCCCCTTTGCAGAAAAAGACGTGCAAGACATGCGCGACTTTGCACGCGAACATTTAGATCTGGCCGACCCCCAACCGTGGGACTGGGCCTACATCAGCGAGAAACTGAAAGAAGCCCGCTACGCCTTCAGCGAGCAAGAAGTCAAACAATACTTCCCTGCGCCGCGCGTGCTGGCCGGGCTGTTCAAAATTGTCGAGAGCGTGTTTGAAGTGCAGATCCGCCGCGACACGGCGCCCGTATGGCACAGCGGCGTGGAGTTTTACCGGCTGGAGCGCAACGGCCAATTGCTGGGCCAGTTCTATCTGGATCCTTCTGCGCGCAACGGCAAACGTGGCGGCGCCTGGATGGACGATGTGCGCGGCCGCTGGCAACGCCCTGATACGCAAAAACTGCAAACACCCGTGGCGCATCTGGTGTGCAATTTTGCCGATGGCGTGGGCGGCAAACCGCCTCTGCTGACGCACGACGACGTCATCACCCTGTTCCACGAATTTGGCCACGGCCTGCACCACATGCTCACGCAGGTGAACGAATCTGGCGTATCCGGCATCAGCGGCGTGGAGTGGGATGCGGTAGAGCTGCCCAGCCAGTTCATGGAAAACTTCTGCTGGGAATGGAATGTGCTGCGCGACATGACGGCGCATGTGGACACCGGCGAGCCCTTGCCGCGCGCCCTGTTCGACAAAATGCTGGCAGCCAAAAACTTCCAAAGCGGCATGCAAACCTTGCGTCAGGTGGAATTTGCCCTATTCGACATGCTGCTGCACAGCCAAAGCGCCGCACCCGCAGATGTAATGCCGCTGCTGCAACAGGTACGGCAAGAGGTGGCGGTGATTCATGCACCGGAATGGACGCGCACCCCGCACACCTTCAGCCACATCTTTGCCGGTGGTTATGCAGCGGGCTATTACAGCTACAAATGGGCGGAAGTGCTCTCGGCCGATGCCTATGCTGCGTTTGAAGAAACCGCCCTGCCCGACGGCAGCCCCAATGTGGAAACAGGCCGCCGCTACCGGCAGGAAATTCTGGAAATGGGTGGCAGCCGCCCGGCCATGGAATCGTTCAAAGCCTTTCGCGGGCGCGAACCCCAGGTAGACGCCCTGCTGCGCCACTCCGGCATGGTGCCTGCCTGATCACCAGCCCCACGCCCAACACCTGCCGGGGCCTGCCCGGCAGGCAACAAACACCGCCAGCGGAACGCACGCAAAGTGCGTTCCGTTTTTTTATGCAAGCCTTCTTCACGCACAAGGCGGCATACAACCATGACGCGCCAAAAAGCACAGCACAAGCCCCACTCCCGCCCGCCTGTTTGATGTTTGCACGCACCCAAAACATGTCAGGGTCTGTTCACCCTGTTTTTGAAGAATGCGCTGCGATCAAAAAGCTTTCTCGCCAAAGCGCCAGCCTTGCCAAGGTGCTATCCCTTGGCAAGGCATGCATGCAACAAGGGCGAATAGCTTTCTTAATCACAACCCAAAAGGAACAGGCCCTAAGCATGGCCTAAGTTTCGCTTTATAATATACCCGCTCTGGAAACAGCCAGGCACCTTTTTTCACTCCCTTCGCAAAGGAGATGAGCATCATGAAAATCCGTTTGAACGCCCTGTCTGCCGTATTGGCCGCTGCCATGCTGGCCGCTGGCGCTCCCGCCATGGCCGACGATGACATGCCCCACCAACCTGTCGCCGCCGTTGCGCAAACCAAGGTATCGGCCGAGCAGGCTATCGCCACGGCCCAGAAGCTGGTGGGCGGCCAGGCAACCGATGTGCAGTTGCAAGGCAAATACGGCACCCCCGTCTACAAGGTGGAAGTGCGCAATGGCACGCAAGAGCACACGCTGTACATCGACGCTGCCAGCGGCAAGGTGCTGGGCAGCAAAGTCGATACAGAGTGGAAGCCCGTGCGCCAAACCGCAGTTTCTCTGGAGCGCGCCATCCAGATCGCCCAAGGCAAAATCCAAGGCCGCGTGATGGAAGCCGAACGCGACAGGAGCCTCCTCGGCCAGGTCGTTTACAAGGTCGATATTTTGGCCGCCAACAATGTGCCGCACAAAGTCGTGGTAGATGCCAGCAACGGCAGAGTTCTGGCCTCGTACGTGGATTACAACGATTAATCGCGCCCCGGCATCTGCCGGTGCCGGATACCGGGCGCCATGCGATGCGTGTGCATGCGCACCGCGTACGCCTTTTGAACAATATGAACAACAGGCCGTTTGCAGACGGTCTGTTTTCTTTTTTTACACCGGCTTTTACGATGGCTGCCGCCTGAGAGGCAGAGCAAGGCGCTACGGCAAAACGCTTGTTGTAAAAGGCGGCTTTACTCCGCTATGTCGCTGCGTAATCGGCGCACAAAGTCGGCAAAGTTGTCGGCCAAGCGGGTGATCTTGAAGCCTTCGTGGTAGATATTGACGACAGACGGTTCCCCGGATTGGCCACAGTCCCGATAGTCCAGTGCGTACAGCCCATGGCCGCTGTCTTCTTCTGCAAAGTAGATGCCAATATGCGGATAGTTCCAGTTGCCTGGCGCTTCCCAAAAGCGGCTGCCCATTTCGCCGCATAGCGCACATGGATTCTGGAAGCCAATGCCGCTGATGCCTCGCACCAGTAATTCGCATGCGCATGGCCTGCCGTTTCGATCCTTTTCCATATAGCTGAAAACGCTACAAGCCAAAAGCCCGCCGTTTCGCCGACGCATCAAGGCTATGTAGTCTTCCGGCAGTCGATAACCCAAGTCGGCTTCTACCCGTGCAATCAGCTCATCGGTCAGCGGGGCATCGCCCGCCCAGCCTTCGTCGTAGCTTGCAAATAGCCGGGCAGCCAGTTCTTCCAGCTCGGCATCATCCAAATAGCGCATGCATATTCCTCCGACGCCATCCAACCGCCTCACACGATTTCGTCCACTTACGCAAATCTGGCCGCGCCTGGGTATCAGGCCATGCTGCACCAGCAGATTGCGTTATGCCGCACGGATTGCTTCAAACGGCTGACGCAGCAGCACCCTCCGCACGCAACATTTGCCCCAACTCAAACAAGGGCAAGCCCATAATGCCCGAGAAGCTGCCGTTGATGCGCGCCACCAAAGTGGCCGCCGCCCCCTGAATGCCATAGCCGCCTGCCTTGCCAAAAGGCTCGCCCGTGGCGATATAGGCGGCAATGCGTTCGGCATCCAGCACATCAAACCACACCTCCGACACATTGCACACCTGCTGGCATTGGCCGCTGACCGGGTCGAGCAACACCAGCGCCGTCAGCACCTCGTGGCGCTTGCCCGAGAGCCGGTTCAGCATATCGGCGGCATCAGCCGCATCGGCGGGTTTGCCCAGAATATGGCCATCCAGCGCCACCGTGGTATCGGCGCACAAAATAGGCGCTGGCGGCAGTTGGCGCTTTTGCCAACGGTGCCAGGCAGCCTGCGCCTTGGCGTGCGTCACGCGCTGCACATAGGCCAGCGGTGTTTCATCGGGCAGAACAGCCTCCAACGCCTCGGCATCTTCCGTGGCGTCGGGCAACAGCAACTCATAGCGCACATGAATCTGCTCCAGCAACTGGCGGCGGCGTGGGCTTTGGGAAGCGAGGTAAAGAAAAGACGGCATAACGATTCGCCAAGAAGGCACTGAAAAGTGTGTGAAAAGGTGACGGCAATGCATGTGCGCTGCCAAACGAAAACCGGAAACGCTTGAAACGAACCCTACTCCAGATCCTATTCCCGATGGTAAGGGTGCCCCGCATTGACCGACCAGGCTCGGTACAACTGCTCCGCCAGCAACACGCGCGCCATGGCGTGTGGCAAAGTCAGGTCAGACAGGCGAATGCGCTCGTGCGCAGCCTGGCGCAGTTGCGGGTGCAGCCCGTCTGGCCCGCCAATCAGCAAAGCCACGTCGTCGCCCATTTGCTGCCAAGCGCGCAGCTTGTCGGCCAGTGCCTTGGTGGTCAGGCTGGTACCACGCTCGTCCAACGCCACCATGTGGGCGTTTTTGGGAATGGCCGCTTCAATGCGCGTGCGCTCGGCCAGCATGGCCTGTTCGGCTGTTTTGCCGCCAGCGCGCGGCTCGGTCTTGACGGTTTTGCAATTCAGCGGCAATTCGGGCGGAAAGCGCTTGGCGTAATCATCAAACGCAGTTTGCGCCCAAGCAGGCATTTTCTGGCCAACGGCAATGATGGTGAGCTTCATACAAGCCCCCTCCATGCAGGACACGTTGGATTCGTCTGCGAATGATGCCCCTGTGGCTTTTTCAAGTGTGTGAATGAGATGGGGATGGAAGGCTTGTTGCGCAAACAATCCGTTATTTTTGCAGCGGATACAGCCACCCTCACCCCAACCCACTCCCGCCAGCGAGAGAGAGAGAAGAGGGGTTGAAGTTGATTCCTTGGTATATCAAGCATGTCGAAAGCCAACCACTCAACGCCCCTCAAAAACAACTTTCATTCCGGGCAGCCATGGTGCGCATGCCAAGCACGTTTTTCCAATAACGTCTGAATGCTCAAGTCGTTTTTTTGCTGGCTGCGGTTTTTTTCGCCGGAGTGCTTTTGGCAGCAGGCTTGGCCGCGGCTTTGCCACTTGTCTTGGTGCTTGCCTTGGTACTTGTCTTGGGACTAGCCTTGGCTGCTGCAGACGCGGCGGCGCGCGTTGGCTTTTTGCGCACGGTTTGAGTGGCCGGTTTGCTGGCAGTTTTTTTGTCGGCTACGGTCGCCGTGCCAGCTGCTGCTTTTTTGGCGGTAGCCTTGGTGGTACCTGTGCTGGCAGTGCGAGATGCCATTTTTTTCGCCGCCGGTTTGGCTGCTTTAGTCGAATTTTCAGCGATTTTTTTCACCGCGGCTTTGGCGCGGGCTTTGCCGATGCGCATGCGCACGGGCTTTTCGCCCCAAATATCTTCGAGCGTGTAGTACTGGCGAATGGCAGGCTGCATGATGTGCACCACCGCCGCGCCGCAATCCACGATGATCCACTCACCGTTCTCTTCCCCCTCGATGCGGGGCTTGTCAAACCCGGCCTGGCGCACCGCATCGCGCACGCTGGCCGCCAGCGCCCGTGTTTGACGGTTGGTGTTGCCTGAAGCAACCACCACGCGCTCGAACAGCGCCGAAAGATGCTCGGTGTCAAACACCCGAATATCTTGCGCCTTGACGTCTTCCAAACCATCGACGATGGCGCGTTGCAGTTTTTGTACCGTTTTTTTCACGGCGGTTTCAGAGGTTTCAGCTTGCATAAAGGTGTTCGATAAAGTGGATGACTCTCAATATACTGTGCCGCTCGCCTGGGCACAAGATTTCGCTTGCAGACTCGGGCGCCATGTGGTGCATGTGCTGCATCTTACAGCCGCCCTGCCCCCGGCTTGGGTGAAAGCTTTTAGCCCCCCACCGCACGATGCCCAATATCGCTGCGATATTGCATGCCCGCCAATTGCACCTGCTGCACGGCGGCGTAGGCTTTGGGTTGGGCTTGTTTCACGCTGTCGGCCAAGGCGGTGACGCACAGCACGCGCCCGCCGCTGCTGACCAACTGCCCATCGTCTTGCAAGCGAGTGCCTGCATGAAAGACTTTGACATCCGCACTATCGGTCGGCAGTTGCGTGATGCGGTCGCCCGTGCGGGGCTGCGCCGGATAGCCCGCAGCAGCCACCACCACGCCCAACGCCACGCGGCGATCCCATTGCAGGTTGAGGTCGGCCAGTGGCTTGTTGGCACCGGTGTCGGTTGCCACCCACAGCAAGTCGAAAAGATCGCTTTTCAGGCGCATCAAAATCGGCTGGGTTTCAGGGTCACCCATGCGGCAGTTGAATTCCAGCGTTTTGACCTGGCCTTGCGCATCGATCATCAGGCCGGCATACAAAAATCCGGTGTAGGGAATGCCGTCTTTGGCCATGCCGCGCAGCGTAGGCAGTATCACCTCGCGCATGGCGCGGGCATGGACTTCGGCGGTTACCACCGGCGCGGGCGAATACGCCCCCATGCCGCCGGTGTTGGGGCCTTGGTCGTTGTTGAGCAGGCGCTTGTGATCCTGACTGGTGGCCAGCGCCACGACGTCGCTGCCGTTGCACACCACCATGAAGCTGGCTTCTTCGCCTTGCAAAAACTCTTCGATCACCACGCGGGCTTCGCCGTTGTGCTTAACACCCAAGGTGTTGCCGCCCAGCATGTCATCCACAGCGGCATGGGCTTCTTCCAGCGTTTGTGCCACCACCACGCCTTTGCCTGCGGCCAGACCGTCGGCCTTGACCACGATCGGCGCGCCGATTTGGTCGATATAGGCATGGGCGGCAGCCGCATCGTTGAAGGTGTCGAATGCAGCGGTGGGAATGCCGTGACGCTGCATGAAGGCTTTGCTGAACGCCTTGGAGCTTTCCAGTTGGGCAGCAGCCTGTGTGGGGCCAAAAATGCGCAAGCCCGCAGCCCGAAAGATATCCACCACGCCCGCGGCCAGCGGCGCTTCGGGGCCCACCACGGTGAGATCCACTTTTTCTGCCAGCGCCCATTGGCACAGCTCTTTCGGATCGGTGATGGGCAGATTCTCCAGCACCGTTTCTCTGGCCGTGCCGCCATTGCCCGGCGCTACATACACCCGGCTGGCTTTTTCCGATTGCGCCAGCTTCCATGCCAAGGCGTGTTCGCGCCCGCCTGAACCGATAACGAGAATTTTCATAAGACGTTTGTTCAAAAGTTAAATATGCTCAGGGCAAGTTGTCGTAACGTTGCCATCCATGGGGGAGTTGGGCCGCGCGTGCGATAAAAAGAGGAATTTTTTCTTTACGGCACAAGGCCTTTAGCGCTTCCAGCAACGCTTTTTCTGGCTCCGAATAAGCATCAGGATGCGTCACAACAACCCAAATCCCGTTTTGCTGCACCGCACGGTCTTGCTTGCTGAAAAACGCGCGGATTTCTTCGACAGATTGCAAAATGGGCTGTTGCTTTTCGGGCTGCAAATACGCGGTATATGCAATGATAAACCCCCATTTTTGGCCCTGCAGGTCAGCAATCCGTTTGGGCAGCATATGCATCGAAACACCGCGTTCGCGTTCAGGCGCTGCCGCCAACGCCCACGAAGCCGTGAACAGCAGCGACATCACCAAAACCAGTGTTTTCAGATAGTTACGCATGTTTGGGGCTCAACAAAAAACGCTGTGAACAAGATGGACCTCATCCGAAGCCTACCCCAAATCCAGCTCCGCATTGTGGTACACGTTTTGCACATCGTCCTGGTCTTCGAGCGCATCCAGCAGCTTCTGCATTTTTTGTGCCTCTTCGCCCGCCAAGGCAATGGTGTTTTCTGCCCGCATGGTCACTTCAGCCACTTCGGCGTTCAGGCCGGCGGCTTCCAGTGCATTTTTCACTGTCTCAAAATCGGCAGGGGCGGTGAGCACCTCGATGGCGCCGTCGTCATCGGTCATCACGTCTTCTGCGCCCGCATCCAGCGCCACTTCCATGACTTTATCTTCTGACGTGCCGGGGGCAAAAATGATCTGGCCACAGTGTTTGAACTGGAAGGCCACCGAACCTTCGGTGCCCAGATTGCCACCGTTTTTGCTGAGGATGTGGCGCACTTCGGCCACGGTGCGCACGCGGTTGTCGGTCATGGTGTCCACGATGATGGCCGCTCCGCCAATGCCATAGCCTTCGTAGCGGATTTCTTCGTAGGTGACGCCTTCCAGGTTACCTGTGGCCTTGTCGATATTGCGCTTGATGTTATCGGCCGGCATATTGGCCGCCTTGGCTTTTTCAATCGCCAGGCGCAGGCGCGGGTTGGCGGCGGCGTCGCCTCCACCGGCGCGCGCCGCCACGATGATTTCACGGATGATGCGCGTCCAGATCTTGCCGCGCTTTTCGTCTTGCCGCCCTTTGCGGTGCTGGATATTGGCCCATTTGCTGTGACCTGCCATGATATTTAACCTTTGCTTTGAATATTTGGTGTAATAGCGGCTGATTTTACCGTTTGACTTTGCACGTCCGACTCTGTGGGCGGCAAACACGCAGGCTTTTTCACCAACCATTTCAGCTAGCTGTTGCACTCCAAAGGAAAGCACCATGCCCAACCCCATTCTGATTGCCCAGCACGGCGAAATTTCTTGCTCCATTCTGCCCGGCCTGGCCAACCGCCACGGCCTCATCACCGGCGCCACGGGCACCGGAAAAACCGTCACGCTGCAAAAACTGGCCGAGTCGTTCAGCCTCATCGGCGTGCCCGTATTCATGGCCGACGTGAAGGGCGACCTGACCGGCATCAGCCAGCCCGGCACCATCGGCGGCAAGATGGCCGACATCCTGAAGGAACGCGGCCTGCCCCAGCCCGAACCCACC
This sequence comes from Allobrachymonas sp., assembly GCA_017996515.1. Lineage (GTDB taxonomy): Bacteria > Pseudomonadota > Gammaproteobacteria > Burkholderiales > Burkholderiaceae_C > Brachymonas. The sequence goes on along the minus strand of JAGOGU010000037.1, from coordinate 2,110 downwards.
AGCTGCCCCACCACGCTGTGGGACGTATTCGGCGAGCAGGGCCACCCGATACGCGCCACCATCAGCGACATGGGCCCGCTGCTGCTGGCGCGCATGCTGGATTTGAATGACACGCAAACCGGCGTGCTCAACCTGGTGTTCAAAATCGCCGACGACAACGGCCTGCTGCTGCTGGACCTCAAAGACCTGCGCGCCATGCTCACCCACGTGGGCGACAACGCCAAGCAGTTCACCACCGAATACGGCAACGTCAGCGCCGCCAGCATCGGCGCCATTCAGCGCGGCTTGCTCACACTGGAGAGCCAAGGTGGCGATAAATTCTTTGGCGAGCCCATGCTCAATCTGGACGACATGATGCAAACCGTGGGCGGAAAAGGCGTCATCAACATCCTCAGTGCAGACAAACTCATGCAATCGCCCCGCCTGTACGGCACCTTCCTGCTGTGGATGCTGGCTGAGCTGTACGAGCGACTGCCTGAAATCGGCGACCCCGACAAGCCCAAGTTCGCCTTCTTCTTCGACGAAGCGCATCTGCTTTTCAACGACGCGCCCAAGGTGCTGTTGGAGCGCATCGAACTGGTGGTACGCCTGATTCGATCCAAAGGCGTGGGCGTGTATTTTGTGACGCAAAACCCCATCGACGTGCCCGACAGCGTGCTGGCCCAACTGGGCAACCGCGTGCAGCATGCCCTGCGCGCCTTTACCGCCCGTGACCAGCGCGCCGTCAAGGCCACGGCAGAAACCATGCGCGGCAACCCCGGTCTGAACATCGAAACCGCCATCACCGAACTGGCAACCGGCGAGGCGCTGGTGAGCTTGCTGGACGAAAAAGGCCGCCCCGGCATCACCCAGCGGGTGTATGTGATTCCACCTGGCAGCCAGATCGGCCCCATCACCGATGCGCAACGCGCCGACCTCATCAAAAACTCGCTGGTGGCAGGCACCTACGAGCAAACGGTAGACCGCGAGTCGGCCTACGAAATGCTCAAGGCACACGCTGCAGGCGGCCAGCCTGGCGCTGCTACACAGACGGGCGGCAATGGTTCTGCCAATAGTGCCGACAACGACGGCGGCCTGCTGGGCAATGTGGGCACCGTCGTCAAAGAAGCGCTTTTTGGCCGCACAGGCCCGCGCGGCGGCCAATACGACGGCTTGGTACAAAACGTGGTCAAAGGTGAAATGCGCCGCATGGGCCGATCCTTGCTGCGCGGCGCGCTGGGCAGTTTGATCGGCGGCAAGCGCTAACACGCTTCCTGCTTTTTACAGCCTGCTGCTGGCCAACCACTGGTAGGAGCGCATGCGATGGCAAACGCCCTTTGGGTCGAACCCCTGATGCTGTCACGCCATGGCGTGCGGCTGGAACCGCTCACCCTGGCGCACGCCAGCGGGCTGGCCGCCGCTGCGGCAGACGGAAAACTGTGGCGGCTGCGCGTGACCATCGTGCCAGAACCCGGCCAAGAAAAAGACTACATCCAAACGGCGCTGAACATGCAGCAGGCAGGCACACGCCTGCCCTTTGCCGTGGTGGATGAAGCCACGGGCCAGGTGTTAGGCAGCACCAGTTACCACGACATCGTGCCCGCCATCCAGCGGCTGGAAATTGGCTACACCTGGTATGCCCAAAGCGTGCAGCGCACCCATGTCAACAGCACCTGCAAACTCCTGCTGATGGCGCACGCCTTTGAAGCGCTGCAGGCACGCGTCGTGGGCTGGCGCACCGACAATTTCAACTTCGCCTCGCAGCGCGCCATTGAACGATTGGGTGCCAAAAAAGACGGCGTGCTGCGCGGCCATCAAATGCGGCGCGACGGCACCATCCGCGATACCGTGATGTACAGCATGACAGCTGGCGAATGGCCGGAAGCCAAAGCTCAGCTGTTATACCGCTTGGACTTTTACACTCACCGCTCACCCGGCATTCGCGACACATGAACCAGCCTCTGCAGCACACCCTTTACCCACATCAACCGCACCAACAACAGACACTGACTCCAACGGAGGTTCAAACGACTCGCACATTGGGTTCGATCTTTCGTTCCGTGTTGCCCCTGCTGTTGGCAGCGGCCTGCTTACCCGCAACTGCACAAAAAGTGATGCAGCCCGGCGCCTG
>JAGOGU010000219.1 GCA_017996515.1 Allobrachymonas sp. | reverse complement strand
ATCATGGAGCCGATGGTATTGCCCGCAGCCAGCGTCAACGCCACACTCCACCACACCTGCCCCTGCGTGATGAATACCGCCAAAGACACCAGGCTGAACACCAGCGTACACAACACCTTGAGCGCATTGGCGCGCACCAGATCGTAGTGCAGCAACCCCGTCATGAGGGGCAGCAGCAAAAAACCAGCGCTGGCTTGCACAAAGCCGCCGTACAGCCCCGTCAAGAACAGCAAGAGCCTCGCACCCCGCGTAGCCGCCACGATTTTGGGCTTTGCCCCTTCAGGCACCAGCAGCAAACCGGGCTTGAAAAAAGTCAGCGCCGCCACGCACACAATGCAGCACAGCAAAGCCGGTTTGAGCCAGGTATTGGGCAAGACCGACGCCAGCAGCGAGCCCAGCAGCCCGCCCACCACCATGGGCGGCAAAATGCCGCGCAGATCGTGCGTGGGCAATCTGTCTGCCCGATAAAAACTGCGAATACCGGCAATCGACTGAAAAAATACGCCCACGCGGTTGCTGCCGTTGGCAATGTCGGGCGGCACGCCAAACATCATCAGCAGCGGCAAAATCAGGTTGGAGCCGCCGCCGGCCATCATGTTGATGATGCTGGCAACAATCCCCAACAAGGCAATTGCCGCGTATTGCCAAAGCGCCAAGTCCATTACCATCCATTCCTTTGATGTAGCACTATAGCCTGCTCTTTCTACACACCATGCATTGTTTGCCCAAACGCCAAACGGGCTTTAGGCAACAGGCTCCCACTCGCCAAGCCAGCCCGTTAGAATGCGCAAGTTACCAAATTTTTCACCCATCTACTCTCCCCTCTATTCTGCACGGAGCCTTCCATGTCTCAAGCCAACACCACTCTCATGGCCAACGCCATTCGCGTGCTCAGTATCGACGCCGTTGAACAAGCCAAATCCGGCCACCCGGGCGCGCCCATGGGCATGGCTGAAATGGCCGTCGCCCTGTGGAGCCGCCATTTGCGCCACAACCCAGGCAACCCCAAGTGGTACAACCGCGACCGCTTCGTGCTGTCGAACGGGCATGCCTCCATGCTGCAATACGCCCTGCTGCATTTCACCGGCTACGACTTGTCGATGGATGAAATCAAGCGCTTTCGCCAGTTGGGCAGCAAAACGGCCGGGCACCCCGAGGTAGGCGTGACTCCCGGCGTGGAAACCACCACCGGCCCCTTGGGGCAAGGCCTGGCCAATGCCGTAGGCATGGCGCTGGCCGAAAAGCTGCTGGCGGCCGAATTCAACCGCCCCGACTTCGATGTAGTCGATCACCACACCTACGTGATGCTGGGCGACGGCTGCCTAATGGAAGGCATCAGCCACGAGGCCTGCTCGCTGGCTGGCGCATGGAAGCTCAATAAATTGATCGCGCTGTATGACGACAACGGCATCAGCATCGACGGGCAAGTGCAGCCTTGGTTTACCGACAACACCGCCGAGCGCTTCAAAGCCTACCAATGGGATGTGATTGGCCCGATCGACGGCCACGATGTGGATGCCATTGACAAAGCCATTGCACAGGCCAAGCAGTCGGCCACCAAGCCCACACTCATCATCTGCAAAACCACCATTGGCAAAGGCGCGCCCAACCGCCAGAACACGGCCAAGGCACACGGCGAACCGTTGGGAGCAGAAGAAATCCAACTGGTACGCAAGGATTTGGGCTGGAAGCACGCCCCGTTTGACATGCCCAAAAGCGTGTACGACGCCTGGGACGCCAAAGAGCAAGGCGCCGCCCATGAGCAGGAATGGGAGGAGTTGTTTGCCGCCTATATCAAGCAATTTCCGCTGCTGGCCGTTGAGCTGCGCCGCCGCATGGACGGCGTTGTGAGCCGCATGGTGCCGCAACTGGCCGAGCGCATGCCGCGCGTGTACCAGCCGCACGCCCCGGCTGCCGCCACCCGCAAGGCCAGCCAAATGGCGCTGGAAAGCTTCACCGCCCACATGCCCGAACTGTTGGGCGGCAGCGCCGACCTGACCGGCTCCAACCTCACCGCCACGCAAAACACCCTGCCCCTGCGCATAACGGACGATGGCGCAGTCGTCAAATACGACGATGGCTTTGTCATCCTGACCGACAAGAGCAAAATCAGCGAAAGCGGCCTGATTGGCCGCCACATCAACTACGGCGTGCGCGAATTTGGCATGGCCGCCATCATGAACGGCATCGCCCTGCACGGCGGCTACATCCCTTACGGCGGCACCTTCCTCACCTTCAGCGACTACAGCCGCAACGCCATCCGCATGGCGGCGCTCATGAAGCTGCGCGTGATTCACGTCTTCACGCACGACAGCATCGGTCTGGGCGAAGACGGCCCCACGCACCAAAGCATCGAGCACGCCGCCAGCCTGCGCCTGATTCCCAATCTGGACGTATGGCGCCCCTGCGACGTGGTCGAAGCCGCCATCGCCTGGGCGACCGCGCTTGAAAACGACACCCGCCCCAGCGCCATGCTGCTGAGCCGCCAAAACGTGCCCTATATGCACAAAGACGATGCCAGCCTGATCGCCCGTGGCGGCTACGTGCTGGCCGAGCCTTCGCGCGTGGAGCTGGATGACGACGCGGCACAAGCCGTCATCATCGCCACCGGCAGCGAAGTGCAACTGGCCATGCAGGCACAAGAAGAACTGGCGCAACGCGGCATTGCCGTGCGCGTGGTTTCCATGCCCAGCACCACCGTATTCGATCGCCAAACGCCTGATTACAAAACCACCGTACTGCCGCCCGAACTGCCCCGCATCGCCGTGGAAATGGGCAGCAGCGACTTCTGGTGGAAATACGGCTGCGCTGCCGTGGTTGGCATCGACACCTTTGGCGAATCCGCCCCCGCCAAAGACCTGTTTGCCCACTTCGGCTTCACGCCCAAAAACGTGGCCGACACAGTGCAGGAAGTGCTGAACCGCGCGTGATCACGCGAGCCCTATCATCAACAAACA
>JAGOGU010000036.1 GCA_017996515.1 Allobrachymonas sp. | reverse complement strand
CCACTGAACGTCAGCCTAACCTCGCCCCCGAATTTATCGCTGCCCTGAAAGCCGCCCAAGGCCGCCCCATCACCCCCGAAGACACGCTGGCCTACCTGTATGCGGTGCTCTACACCCCCGGCTACCGCGCGCGCTATGCCGACTTCTTGCGGCGCGACTTTCCGCGCGTGCCGCTGACGTCTGACACAAATCTGTTTAAGAAGCTGGTGGCGCTGGGCCATGAACTGGTTGGCCTGCACACCCTGCAAAGCGTGCCCAAGTGCATTACCGGCTACCCGGTGGCTGGCACGGGCGAGGTGGTGAAGGTGCGCTTTGGCATCGAGGCCGGGCAGAGCGCCGGGCGCGTGTGGATCAACGACGCGCAGTACTTCGACGGCGTGCCGCAAGCCGTGTGGGACATGCACATTGGCGGCTATCGCGTGGCCGAGAAGTGGCTGAAAGACCGCAAGGGCCGCCTGCTGACCTATGACGACATCACGCATTACCAAAGCGTGGTGGCCGCGCTGGCCCGCACGCTGGCCATTCAGGCCGAGCTGGACCTTGCCGTGGACGCCGCGGGCGGCTGGCCATTGCGCTATGTGATGCCAGCTTGATAGGGTAGGGAGTGAATATGTCTGCTTTGAATCGCCGAGCCTTTGTACGCCAGATGGCTGGCGGGGTGGTTGCAACCAGCCTGTTGGCAGCGATCGCAGGCTGTGGCCGAAAGCAAGCCGCGCGCGCCCAGCTTGTGCCTGCGGGCAGCACGGTACTGGCCTTGGGCGATTCGCTCACCTACGGCACGGGGGCATCGCCTGAAACGGCTTACCCCACCGTGCTGGCAGAACTGAGCGGCTGGAATGTGGTCAATGCCGGGGTGTCCGGCAACACATCCGCCCAGGCGCTGGAGCGCCTGCCGGGGCTGCTGGCTGAACATCAGCCGAAGCTGGTCATTGTCAGCATCGGTGGCAACGACTTTTTGCGCCAATTGCCCGAGGCCGATACGCGCGCCAACATCATCGCCATTTGCAGGCAGGCGCTGGGCAGCGGTGCACAGGTGCTGCTGGTGGCGGTGCCCAAAGTCAGCATGGTGGCGGCGCTGGGGCAAATGAGCGATCACCCCCTGTATGCCGACATTGCCGCCGAACTGAACGTGCCATTGCAGCGCGAGGGCTGGAGCAAGGTGCTGGGTGACAGCAAACTGCGATCTGATGCCGTGCATGCCAATGCCCAAGGCTATGTGCAATTTGCGCACAGTTTGCACAGTACGGCGGTGGCGGCGGGGTTGTTGCGGCAATAAGTGCGCCCCTGTCGCACGGATGCTTTTGGGCGCAGAGCGGCTTTTACTTCTTTTACAATGGCGCGATTCGGCATGCACATCTTGTGTGCCTGACGCCCATGCGTCAACCAATGGATCACTGTTTCAACAAAAATCAAGAGGATCGATATGTCAGCTAATGAAGATACCGAACGCGATGGCATGGGCGTAGCCCTTCCGGTGGCTACAGCCGTCGTTATTGCCATTGCCACGACCCTGTTTGTGGGCGTGGGCATGATTCGCAAAAAGGCGGCTGTGTCCGCAGCGCCGGCTTCTGCGGTGGTGGCGGTGGCACCCGCTTCTGCTCCTGTGGATACGGCGTCTGTAATGACAGCGGCTGCATCAGCCGATGCGGCGCGCATTGAAGTGGTGGATGGCGTGGTGCGTTTCTACTTTGCGTCTGGCAAAGCCGATGTGGCCGCAGGCGCCAAAGAGGCTTTGGCAGAAGCCGTAGCCGCTGCCAAGGCTGGCAAGATGCTGGAGCTGAGCGGTTTTCACGACAGCACAGGCAGCGCCGAGCTGAACGCAGAGCTGGCCAAAAAACGCGCCTTTGCCGTGCGTGATGCCTTGCTGGCCGAAGGCGTTGCCGAAAGCAGCATCACCCTTAAAAAACCGGAAGCCATGCCCAACACCAACGGCAGCGACCCCAATGCGCGCCGGGTAGATGTCGTGATTCAATAAGTGCAGCGTACGGCTGCTGCGATTGAGCAATTGCGCAGCCTGTACCGTGCTTGGGAGAGCTTTCGATCAAGACCTGGCCGCGCTGGCGTGCCGGGTCTTTCTTTTCTGATTTGTCTTTCCCGTGTTGTGCACGATCGGTCAAATTTCCAGTCAAAATAGCGGTAAGCCGTGCTGCTTGCTTGCCTGTATTGAGCCCCCAACCTTTTGTCAAAGATCCATCATGAGCCGTATCGCCACTACCTTTTCCCGCTTGCAGCAAAAGGGCCGCAAGGCGCTCATCCCTTATCTGATGACCGGTTTTCCGCAAAGTGATAGTACCTTGGGCATGATGCAGGCGGCCGTTGCAGCGGGTGCCGATTTGATCGAACTGGGCGTGCCGTTCAGCGACCCCATGGCCGATGGCCCCGTGATTCAGGCGGCGGGCGAGCGCGCCATTGCCAACGGCATTGGCATGGTCGAAGTGTTGGCAGCTGTGCGCCAGTTTCGCCAGCAAGACGACACCACCCCTGTTGTGCTCATGGGCTATGCCAACTCGGTAGAAAGCTACGATCTGCCGCGCAGTCCCTATGCCTTTGCCCAGGATGCCGCCGCCGCCGGCGTGGATGGCGTGCTCATCGTGGACTATCCGCCCGAAGAAAGCACGGAATTTACCGCCCGCCTGCGGGAGCAGGGCCTGGATCAGATTTTTCTGCTGGCGCCTACCTCTACGCAAGAGCGTATTCGCCAGGTGGCCCAACTGGCCAGCGGCTATGTGTATTACGTATCGCTCAAAGGCGTAACCGGTTCGGGCGCGCTGGACACACAGGCCGTGGCCGAGGCGTTGGCGCGTATCCGCCAGCATGTGCGCATACCTGTAGGCGTGGGTTTTGGCATTCGCGATGCGGCCAGCGCACAGGCGGTGGGGCAGCATGCCGATGCGGTGGTCATTGGCAGCAAACTGCTGCAATTGATGCAAGAGCAGGAGCCTGAGCGGCAGGTGGCTGATTTCTTGCGAGGCATTCGCGCGGCTCTGGATGCCTGAGTGCACCCGCGGATTGCTGCAGCATGCGCAAAATGTGCAAGGTGCGGGCCGAAGCCTGGCATCAACAGGGTGAATCAGGCAGGTCGGGGTGGCATTTGTGCTAATCTTCGTGACTAAATGTTGTGCTGGCGCAAAGGCGCACGTTCGTGTGCATGCTTTGCACTATAAGCAGTCAGAAATACCCGTGGCATGGGGTTGGCGCAAAGCGAGGGCTTTGTGGTCAGTTGCTGATGCCCGCCATATCGTTGTGACCGGAGTTTCTTCATGAGTTGGCTTGAAAAATTGCTTCCATCCAAAACAACCAAGACCGCGGCAGATGCGGCTGCGACCGAGTACCGTTCGGCCATGCCAGAAGGGTTGTGGATCAAGTGCCCAAGCTGCGAATCGGTGCTGTATCGCACCGATCTGGAACAGAACCAGAACGTGTGCCCGCAATGCAGCCACCATCACCGCATTGGCGCGCGCGCGCGTTTGGATGCCTTTTTGGACGCAGAAGGCCGCTACGAACTGGGGCAGGAAGTGTTGCCCATGGACGCCCTGAAGTTCAAAGACAGCCGCAAATACCCTGAGCGCTTGAAAGAGGCGCTGGAAAACACCGGTGAGACCGATGCGCTGATCGTCATGGGCGGCAGCGTGTGCGGCATTGACCTGGTTGCCGCCTGCTTTGAGTTCAACTTCATGGGCGGCAGCATGGGCAGCGTGGTGGGTGAACGTTTTGTGCGCGGTGTGGAGCATGCCATTGCCCAGAAAGTACCCTTTGTGTGCTTTACCGCCACCGGTGGTGCACGGATGCAAGAGGGCTTGCTGTCGCTGATGCAAATGGCCAAAACCAATGCGGCGCTGACCCGCCTGGCCAAAAAAGGGCTGCCTTACATCAGCGTGCTGACCGACCCGACCATGGGTGGCGTCAGTGCCGGTTTTGCTTTTGTAAGCGATGTGGTCATTGCCGAACCCAAGGCGCTGATCGGTTTTGCCGGCCCGCGCGTGATCGAGAACACGGTGCGCGTGAAATTACCGCCGGGCTTTCAGCGAGCAGAGTTCTTGCTGGAAAAAGGCGCGATCGACATGATTTGCGATCGCCGCGATATCCGCAAAACCGTTGCGCAAACGCTCAGCATGTTGCAGCGCATGCCAGCCGATAGCGTGACCGCCGAATAAGCACCAAAAAAACACGCAGCAAAAAACGCGAGGGATGGTGCGGATGCGCGCATGCGCATTGCCTATGTGTTGGTACCAGTGGTAGCGCTTGCGTTTTTTACGTGCGCTTAAATTCCTGCGCCAGCATCCACGAATTCGGTCACCCGCGTGGGGCGCAGCCAAACCTGGCTGCCAGGCTCCAACTGTATCTGGCGTGCCAGTTCTTCTTGCTCGCTGTGGCTGAGTTGCACATTGAGCAGGGTCTGATCGTCATTGCGGGCAAATTCCATATAGGTGTAAGGCCCCACGATGTGGGTGCTGCGCCAGGTGGCAACAATGGCATCTGCGGGCTTGTTGCTCGCGTCGCCTGTGGCGGGCAGCACACGTATTTCGTGCGGGCGCACATAGCGCGGTGATGCGCTGCCGCCTTGCGGGTGCAAGTGATTGACCTCGCCCAGAAATTCCATGACGAACGGCGTGGCGGGCTGCTCATACACCTGCGTGGGGCTGCCAACTTGCTCGATACGGCCTGCATTCATGATGACCACGCGATCGGCCACTTCCAGCGCCTCATCCTGATCGTGCGTCACAAAGATGCTGGTGACGCCCATCTCGTGGTGGATTTGCCGCAACCAGCGGCGCAGTTCTTTACGCACTTTGGCGTCCAGAGCGCCAAAGGGTTCGTCCAGCAACAGCAGGCGCGGTTGCGTGGCCAATGCGCGCGCCAAAGCAACGCGCTGGCGCTGGCCGCCCGATAGCTGCTGCGGGTAACGCTGGCCCAAGTGCCCCAGTTGCACCTTGTCCAGCAGGTATTGCACCCGCTCATCGATTTGCGAGCGGGAAGGGCGGGTGGCCGCGGGCAGGATGGAGAGCCCGAATGCCACGTTTTCGGCTACGGTCATGTGGCCGAACAGCGCGTAATGCTGGAACATGAAGCCGATGTTGCGGCGGCGGGCGTCCAAATGGGTGACATCTTTTCCGTCAAACAGCACGGCGCCGCTGTCGGGCGCTTCCAGGCCCGCGATGATGCGCAGCAAGGATGTTTTGCCCGAGCCTGACGGCCCCAGCAGCGCCACCAGTTCACCGCTGGCGATGTTCAGGTTCAGATGGTCGCAGACCGTGGTGCGACCAAAGGATTTGCTCAAGTCTTGTATGGCGATTTGCATGGCGAACGATTGCTTGGTAAAGGAAAAGAGATGGCCTGTACGTGGCCTGTTAATTCTGCTTGGGGTGCAGGCGCTCCACCACGTACTTGAGCACCAGCGTCAGCAGCGCCAGCATGGCCAGCAGCGAAGCCATGGCAAAAGCGGCGGCAAACTGGTATTCGTTGTAGGCCACCTCGATGTGCAGCGGCATGGTGTTGGTGGAGCCGCGAATATGGCCGGAAACGATGGAGACGGCGCCAAACTCGCCCATGGCGCGCGCGTTGACCAGGATCAAGCCATACAACAACGCCCATTTGATATTGGGCAGCGTGATGCGCCGGAAGATCTGCCAGCCATTGGCGCCCAGCAGCCGCGCCGCTTCTTCTTCGGCGGTGCCCTGCTGCTGCATGAGCGGAATCAACTCGCGCGCCACAAAGGGAAAGGTGGTGAAAATCGTTGCCAGCACAATGCCCGGTACGGCAAAGATGATTTGCACGCCGTGCGATTCCAGCCAGCCGCCCATCCAGCCGTTGGCGCCGTACACCAGCACCAGCGCCAGGCCGGCAATGACGGACGAAACCGAAAAGGGCAGATCAATCAGGGTGAGCAAAATGCTTTTGCCGCGAAAGTCGAATTTGGTGACCGCCCATGCCGCAGCAATGCCAAAAACGGCATTGAGGGGCAGGGCAATGGCCGCTACCCATACCGTGAGCCGAATGGCAGATAGCGCATCCGGCTCGGTCATCGCTGCCCAATACACAGCAACGCCTTGTCGCAAGGCTTCGTAAAAGATGCTGATCAAGGGTACCAGCAGAAACAGCGCCAGATACACGATGGCAACGGTTATCAGGGTGTAGCGCAGCCAGCGCGGCTCTTGCGTAACGGGGGTGTGGCGTGAGGCGGAAAACACGGGAGATGCTCCTTTTACATCGACTGCCTGCGCTGCTTCCAGGTTTGCAGCAGGTTGATGCTCAGCAACATGGCAAAAGCCGCCAGCAGCATGACAACGGCAATGGCGGTTGCGCCGGGCAGATCGTGTTGCTCAACCTTGCCGATGATGAGCAAGGGCGTGATTTCGGTTTTGAAGGGAATATTGCCCGCAATGAAAATGACCGAGCCATATTCGCCCAAAGCGCGCGCAAAGGCCAGCGATGCTCCGGTCAGCAAAGCGGGCAGCAAATGGGGCATGATGACGTGCCGAAAAGTTTGCCAACGGCTGGCGCCCAGCATGGCGGCGGCTTCTTCCTGCTCTTGGCGCAAATCTTGCAGCACTGGCTGCACGGTGCGCACCACGAATGGCAGGCCGATAAAGGTGAGCGCCACCATCACGCCCAGCGGGGTGTAGCTGACCTTGAAGGGCAGATACTGACCAATCCAGCCATTGGGGGCGTACAGGGCGGTCAGTGCAATGCCCGCTACCGCCGTAGGCAAGGCAAAGGGCAAATCAACCATGGCATCTACCAGGCGGCGGGCAGGAAAGTCGTAACGCACCAGTACCCAGGCTACCAGCAACCCGAATCCGGCATTAAGCAGCGCCGCAACCAGCGAAGCGCCCAAGGTGAGCTTGTAAGACGCCACGACTTGCGCATCGGTTGCAATGGCCCAAAAGCGCGACCACCCCAGTTGCGACGTGGTAACGAATACTGCAGCCAGCGGAATCAGCATGACCAGCGACAGATACAGCACGGTAATGCCCAGCGAAAGAGAAAAACCGGGCAGCACGCTGTGGCTGCGCAGCAGCCAGGAACGGCGGGGCTTGGCTGCTGCAGATGATGCGGCAGAAAGGGCGGAAGAAACGGAAGCCATTATTTTTGCCGAGCAGCCATGGCCTGATCGTAAAAGCCGCCATCGTTGAAGTGCGTTTGCAGCAACGTGCTCCAGCCGCCAAACAGCTCCTTCACGGTAAAGCTCTGTTGCTGTGGGAAGCGGTCGGCATGCTTGGCCAAAATGTCGGCATGGCGTGGGCGCAGGTGGTGACGCACGGCAATCTCTTGCGCTTCGGGCGACCACAGCCATTGCAGATAGTCGGTCGCAGCCTGGCGTGTGCCTTTTTTGTCCACGACGGTATCCACAATGGCCACCGGATTTTCGGCCAGCACCGTCCACTTTGGATAAATCACGTCAAAGTTGTCGCCGAACTCGCGTTGAATCAACGGCACTTCGCTTTCAAAAGTAATCAGCGCGTCGCCGATGTTGCGCTGGGCAAAAGTCGTGGTTGCGGCGCGGCCACCACCATCCAGCACAGGCACATTGGCAAAAATTTTGCTGGTCAGCGCTTGCGCTTCGCTGTCGGTTTTGCCGTCTTTCAACACGGCGCCCCAAATGGCGGCCCAGGTGTAGCGGCCATTGCCCGAGACTTTGGGGTTGGGAATGATGGGCTGCACATCGGCGCGCGCCAAATCGCTCCAGTCCCGAATCTGCTTGGGATTGCCCTTGCGCACCAGGATGACCGACAAAGACGTGTTGGGTACGGACTGGTCGGGGAACTTGCTGGCCCAGTCTTTGGCCACCAGGCCTTTTTCAACCAAAAAGTCGATATCGCTGGCCTGGTTCATGGTCACCACATCGGCCTGCAAGCCTTCTGCCACGCTGCGCACCTGCTTGCTGCTGCCGCCGTGCGATTGCTGCACAGCAACCGGTTTGCCCGCCCGGGCGGCTGCCTGCAGATAGCCGGTGTTGATGTCTTTGTAAAATTCGCGCGATACGTCGTAGCTGACGTTGAGCAAAACGGCGGCACTTCCTGCCGCGCCCTGTGATGCGGCCGTAGCGGCCGAGCCTGTGCCTGTCTTGTTGCAGGCCGCCAGCATGCCTGTCATGCCAATAGCCAACACGCTGCCGGCCAATCGTTTGAGGGCGGAACGACGAAAAAGGATCTGGGTAAAAAACGGATGTGACATGGTGGTTCGGAAAATGATTGGTGTAGGTGAAGCAAAAGTCTAAAAGACTTTTATTCCAAACCAATCATATTTTTCTTGTATCTATATTTCCTGAAGAAATATAGAGAGCGAGCGCAGGCCGCCATCTATTGGATGGTGCACGTGCAAACGGCTTTGGCCGGTGATTGGAAATGGTTGTGGCTATGGTTGTTGGTGCGGCGGCGAATTAGAATAGAGGTTTGCCTTGAAAACTGCTGTCTAGCACCATGTCTCAACAAACCAGCTCTACTCCCGCACCTGCTCCACAGGATGAAAACCAACTGATTGCCGAACGCCGCGAAAAGCTCAAGGCTTTGCGTGCCGCGCAGGCGCAGGGCAAGGGCGTGGCTTTTCCCAATGATTGCAAGCCGAGCCATCGCGCGACCGAGCTATTGGCTGCGCATGGCGGCAAGAGCAAAGAGGAGTTGGAAGCCGATATTGCTGCCGGCAAGCACATTCGGGTGGACATTGCCGGACGCATGATGCTCAAGCGTGTCATGGGCAAGGCCAGTTTCGCCACCTTGCAAGACGCCACAGGGCGCTTTCAGGTGTACATCACGCGCGACGATGTGGGCGAAGAAACCTATGCCGATTTCAAGCACTGGGATTTGGGCGACATCGTCGCAGCCGAAGGCTATCTGTTCAAAACCCGCACGGGCGAGCTATCGATTCACGCCACGGCCATTCGCATGCTCACCAAGAGCCTGCGCCCCATGCCCGACAAATTCCATGGTATGCAGGATCAGGAGCTGAAATACCGCCAGCGTTATGTGGATCTGATAATGGACGAGGAGGCGCGCCAGCGTTTTGTGGCGCGCAGCAAGGCCATTGGCGGTATGCGCGACTTCATGGTTGAAAACGGCTTTCTCGAAGTGGAAACGCCCATGCTGCACCCGATTCCGGGCGGCGCCAACGCCAAGCCGTTTGTCACGCACCACAATGCGCTGGATCAGGACATGTTTTTGCGCATCGCGCCCGAGCTGTACCTCAAGCGGCTGATCGTGGGCGGTTTCGAGCGCGTGTTTGAAATCAACCGCAGCTTCCGCAACGAAGGCATCAGCGTGCGGCACAACCCCGAATTCACCATGATGGAGTTCTATGCCGCCTACTGGAACTACCGTGACCTGATGGACTTTACCGAGCAATTGCTGCGCCACGTGGCCATGCAGGCCAAAGGCAGCTTGCAGCTGGACTATCAGGGCAAGGCGGTGGATTTGTCGCAACCCTTTGCGCGCATGACCATTCGCGAGGCCATTCAGGCACACACCGATGCGGGCGACAAAGTGGACGATGCAGCCTGGTTGATGGATGCCTTGAAAAAACTGGGCCTGAACGAAAAAGAACACAAACTCTCGACCCGCAGCCTGCCCGCTTTGCAAGTGCTGTACTTTGAAGAAGCCGTGGAAAGCCAACTGTGGCAGCCCACCTTCATCATGGAGCACCCTACGGAAATCAGCCCGCTGGCACGTGCCAACGATGCACGCTCTGAAGTCACCGAACGCTTCGAGCTTTACATCACCGGTCGTGAAATGGCCAACGGTTTCAGCGAGCTGAATGATGCCGAAGACCAGGCCGCGCGCTTTCAGGCACAAGTGGTCGCCAAAGACAGCGGCGACGACGAGGCCATGTTCTATGACGCCGACTTCATCCGCGCACTCGAATACGGCATGCCCCCCGCCGGCGGCTGTGGCGTAGGCATTGACCGCCTGATGATGCTGCTGACCGACAGCGCCAGCATCCGCGACGTGATTCTGTTCCCCGCCTTGCGGAAAGAGGCTTGAACGGGGTCGGCTGGGTTATTAAAAGGATCGCCCAAGCTTTGTAAAGACAGGGGCGGGTATTTAGCGCAATTCGAAAGAGTCAAGACAGGACACAGGTCGGGCAACTTTTATTGCTTTTGCTCACGCAGCTGATTCAACTGGGCTTGCACTTGTTCAATGGTCTTTTCATTGAATAAGCGGTCAATGTTTTTCCACACCTTGTGGTGCCCGTATGGGCCTTGCTGCATTTCCGCCTTGGCGTCTTCCATGCTCCAGCCCTGAAAAATAATGCGGTACATGCCAGCAATGAGTCCGGTTCGGTCAGCGCCATGGTAGCAATGTATCAGCACAGGCCCCAGTGTTTGCTGTTGTTCGATCAGGTGCAGAATTTCTGCAATTTGTTGGGGCCTGATATCCCAGGTCAGTAAAGGGCGATTCAGCAAAATCAGATTTTTGTCCAGCAAGGCAGTCTGGTTTTTACGGCGGTTGAAATAGCGCAGATTGATAACGCTTTTGATGCCAAGCGCTTTCATGGCTTCAGCATCTTGTACCGTCAATTGCTCGCTGCGGTAGAGCTTGTCATCCACACGGTAAAGATTGGCGTCTTGTTTGACCAATGTCGCCCAGTTGGCGGATTGGTTCG
>JAGOGU010000218.1 GCA_017996515.1 Allobrachymonas sp. | reverse complement strand
CGCCATGCTTGAAACCGCCACGCGCTGGTGCTGGCAGCGCCTGCAGCCCAAAGCCCGCGCCCTGGGCATGGGTGACGTGTTGCCAGACGAGCTGCCCGACCACTTCGCCATCATCGCCTACGGCAAGCTCGGCGGGCTGGAGCTGGGCTATGGCAGCGATCTGGATCTGGTCTTTTTGTACGAAGACAGCCACGAGCGCGCCAGCGAAATCTACACCACCCTGGTGCGCAAACTCATCCTGTGGCTCACCACCAAAACCGGCGAAGGCGATCTGTACGAAATCGACACCGCCCTGCGCCCCAACGGCAATTCAGGCCTACTCACCACCACGGTCGATGCCTTTGAAAACTACCAGCTGCAACGCGGCAGCAACACCGCCTGGGTGTGGGAACACCAGGCCATGACCCGCGCCCGCTGCTGCTTTGGCAGCCCACGGCTGCACCAACTGTTCGACCGCATCCGCCAACAAGTGCTCACCGCCCCGCGTGATGCCGCCAGCCTGCGGCACGAAATCATCGCCATGCGCCAACGTGTGAGCCAGGCACATGCCGAAAAAACGGGCCTGTTCAACCTCAAGCACAGCCCCGGCGGCATGATCGATGCCGAATTCGTCACGCAATACCTGGTGCTGCTGCACAGCGCCCAACACCCCGGCATGCTCGAGAATCGCGGCAACATCGCCTTGCTGGAGCGTGCCGACGATCTGGGCATACTGCCAACCGACCAGCAACTGGGGCATGCCGCCGCCCGCGCCTACCGCGAGCTGCGCCGCCTGCAACACCGCGCCCGCCTGAATGAAGAGCCCGTGCAATGCCCCACAGAGGCCGTGCAAGAACACGCCAGCGCCATCCGCATGCTGTGGCAAACCGTGTTTGCGCAGGAGCGTTAATGCCTTGCCAGACAGTTTTTTTGAGCACAGCACAGCACAGCGCACCGCAAAAAAAGCGTAAACAGAATCGGAGTAATCCATTTTGGGAAACCCCTTTTGGGGCAGATAAAAATTTCCCTCTCCCGCCTTTGGCGGGAGAGGGTTAGGGTGGCTGGAGCATCAAAATCCACCCCTGCATTTTCTTGAGCGCACAAAGCCTTGTGCACCCCCAATGGGTTCCCTTCTAAGGCGTTGAGCAGGTGCAGCAGTTTTTGGAAACAAGCATGATGATGTTTGAGCGAAGCGAGTTCCATCATGCGCCAAAAAATGCAAGACTGCGAAAGCAGTTCACGCAGTGAACCGCCGCAGAGGGTCGCCCTTCTTTGCTTACTTTCTTTGGCGAAGCAAAGAAAGTAAGCAAAGAGCTCATCACGCGCAGAAACAATGCTGCTCTGCAACCATCACACCCCATCCTAACCTTCCCCCGCTCAAGCAGGGGAAGGAACTTCTTAGTTGAATGAACTACCGTACACACCAAAAATTGGTACACCTTCATTGGTACACCTTCACCACATCATTCACGTTTCAGCTTCAAGCCATCGCTTGTATCGGCACTCTCACGGCATCTCCTGTTCGCCCGCCTTTCCCACTCAAACGAGGAAGAGAATTGGCAGCCTCATCCCCCAAAACGGCCCCATCGCATACACTTATGCGTTTGCATGCCGCCTGCGGCAGCACCAGACTAAAACAACGGCAAGCGCAGACACCGCCAGTGCCTGCCCGCCCCCTGAACATCACCTTGTAGCCACTGACCTAGCGACTACGAACAGCAAAGAGGAAAACAATGAGCCTGAAATGCGGAATCGTGGGTCTGCCCAATGTGGGCAAATCCACCCTGTTCAACGCCCTCACCAAAGCCGGTATCGCCGCCGAGAACTACCCGTTCTGCACCATCGAACCCAATGTGGGCGTGGTCGAAGTGCCCGACCCGCGCCTGGCGGCCTTGGCCGAAATCGTCCAGCCCGAGCGCGTGCTGCCTGCCATCGTCGAATTTGTCGATATCGCCGGTCTGGTGGCTGGCGCGAGCAAAGGCGAGGGTCTGGGCAACCAGTTTCTTGCACACATTCGCGAAACCGATGCCATCGTCAATGTCGTGCGCTGCTTTGAAGACCCCAACGTCGTGCACGTAGCCGGCACGGTTGATCCCATCGCCGACATCGAAGTCATCCAGACCGAACTGTGTCTGGCCGACCTGGGCACGGTTGAAAAAGCCGTGCAACGCTACACCAAGGCTGCCAAATCCGGCCATGACAAAGAAGCAACCGCCACGCTCAAGGTGCTGGAAGTGGTGCAAAAAGGTCTGCTCGAAGGCAAGCCCGTGCGCATTCTTGATCTGACGCCCGAACAAAAAGCCCTGCTCAAACCGCTGTGCCTCATCACCTCCAAGCCCGCCATGTTTGTTGGCAATGTTTCGGAAGACGGCTTTGACAACAATCCCCTGCTGGATCGCCTCAAGGATTTTGCCAAGGCGCACGGTAATGCGCCCGTGGTAGCCATTTGCGCCAAAATCGAAGCAGAACTGGCAGAAATGAGCGACGAAGATCGCGCCGAATTTCTGCAAGAACTGGGGCAGGAAGAGCCCGGCCTGAACCGCCTCATCCGCGCGGGCTACCAGCTGCTGGGCCTGCAAACCTACTTCACCGCAGGCGTCAAGGAAGTGCGCGCCTGGACCATCCACCAAGGCGACACCGCCCCGCAGGCCGCGGGCGTCATCCACGGCGACTTTGAGCGCGGCTTTATCCGCGCCCAAACCATCTCGTTTGACGACTTCATCCAGTACAAAGGCGAACAAGGCGCCAAAGAAGCCGGCAAAATGCGCGCCGAAGGCAAAGACTATGTGGTGAAAGACGGCGACGTCATGAACTTCTTGTTCAACGTCTAAGTAACTCAAGCTCTTTCTAGGGGTTTCTCAAGATTGCATTAAAACCAGATAACAACGAAACACCCCGGTTTTACCGGGGTTTTTCATTTCAAGAAACCTCTTGCAACGACCTGAGCTTGCCAGCGCAAAGTGCCTATAGCGGTGTATATACT
>JAGOGU010000217.1 GCA_017996515.1 Allobrachymonas sp. | reverse complement strand
CATCCAGCCAGGCCTGGCGCGGCAGCGCCACCAGTTCTGCGGCCGCAGTAGGCGTGGGAGCGCGCAAATCAGCGCAAAAGTCGGCAATGGTGAAATCGGTTTCGTGACCGACACCACAGATCACAGGCACCGGGCTTTGCACGATCGTGCGTGCCACTTGCTCGTCATTAAACGCCCACAGGTCTTCCATGGAGCCACCGCCACGCACCAGCAAAATCACGTCCACCGGCGGCACACCGGCTTCGCCTTGGCGCTGCGCCAAGGCGTAAAGCTGCTTTAAAGCCTGCACGATGGATGCGGGTGCATCGCCCCCTTGCACCAAAGACGGTGCAATCAGCACAGGGATATGCGGCACCCGGCGGCGCAAGGCGGTTGCCACATCGTGCAAGGCTGCAGCCCCCAGCGAGGTCACTACCCCAATGCCGCGCGGCATGACAGGCAAAGTGCGCTTGCGGGCTGCATCAAACAGACCTTCTGCCTCAAGCTTGGCTTTGACGCGCAAAAACTGCTCAAACAAAGCGCCCTGCCCGGCGCGCTGCAGGCTGTCCACAATCAGTTGCAGATCGCCACGCTGTTCATACACGCCCAGCTTGCCACGCACTTCCACCAGTTCGCCGTCGCGCGGCGTGAAGTCCATCGCCATGGCAGCGCGGCGAAACATGGCGCAGCGCAACTGCCCTGCCGTGTCTTTGATGCTGAAGTAGCAGTGCCCGCTGCCTGCACGTGAAAAGCCCGTAATTTCACCGCGCACCGTGACAGGGTTAAAGCGCGCCTCCAGGCTGTCGGCAATCGCGCGGCACAACGCCCCGACGTCCCAGACGCGGGGTTGAGCAAGGGCGGATGTGTGATCAAAGAAAGACATGCGTAAAGGCTCTCAGGCGGGCACAGAAAACAACAGCGCAACCCACAGGCCTGCGCTTAAGCTTTGATGCCAGCCAAATGCGCGCAAATCAAGGCTGGCAAGCCAGGCACGGCGCAGACGCTGCGTGATAATGCGTGGCTGCAAGCAAACAACACACAAGCACGGGAGAAATAAAGTTGCTGTCGATCATACAGGCCGCTGGCTGGCCCATCTGGCCTCTTATTGCATGTTCCATCTTCGCCTTGGCGCTGATTTTTGAGCGCTTCGTCTCCCTGAAAACCGCACGCGTCGCCCCTGCCAAGTTGCTGGATGAGGCCATAGCCGTCTCTAAAGACCGCCTGCCCTCCAACGACGTGATTCAGCAACTGGCGCAAAACAGTGCGCTGGGCGAAGTGCTGGCCAGTGGCATGCAGCAGCTCAACGCGCACCCCAAAAGCAGTGAAGAAGACCTGCGCGCTCGCATGGAATCAACGGGCCGTGCTGTCGCCCACCGGCTGGAAAAATATCTGGGCGCGCTGGCCACGATCGCCTCTGCAGCACCTTTGCTGGGCTTGCTGGGCACGGTCATTGGCATGATTGAAATTTTTGGCTCGCAGTCGGGCTCTGGCGCAATGGGCACCGGAAACCCCGGCCAATTGGCGCACGGCATCTCCATTGCGCTGTACAACACTGCGTTTGGCTTGATCGTGGCGATCCCTGCGTTGATTTTCTGGAAGTACTTTCGCGCCCGGGTCGACGCCTACCTGCTGCAACTGGAGCTGGCCAGCGAGCAGTTTGTGCGCCACCTCAACCATCTGCGTACAAAGTAAGCGAAGCGCACCATGGCCATGAATTTTCGCCCTCGCCGCACGGAAGAACCTGAGATCAATTTGATTCCGTTCATTGACGTGCTGCTGGTGGTGCTTATCTTCCTGATGCTGAGCACCACTTACAGCAAGTTCACCGAGCTGCAGCTCACGCTGCCCACGGCTGACACCGAGAAAATGCGCGACCGCCCCAAGGAAGTCGTTATCTCGATTGCTGCCGATGGCCGCTACGCCATTGACAAAAACGCGCTGGAAGACCGCTCCGTAGATGCCATCGCCAGCGCTTTGGCAGGTGCAGCACCCGCAGGCGGCGAAAGCATTGTCATCATCAGCGCCGATGCAGCCGCGCCCCACCAGTCCGTGGTTTCTGCCATGGAAGCCGCTCGGCGTGCGGGGTTGACGCAAATTACCTTTGCCACCCAATCCGCCGCCGCGGCAGGCAAAAAGTAAGGCACACAGCATGCGCGCCCCCGCCCACCAGGGCACAGGCTCAGACCGGCTTCGCACCATTTGGCGCAGCCGCAGCCTGACAGCTTGGGCTTTGTTGCCCGTAGCGGCCTTGTACGGCGTGCTCTCAGGCCTTCAGCGCAAACTGTACCAATGGGGTTGGAAAAAGGCGCAGCATCCAGGCGTGCCTGTCATCGTCATTGGCAATGTGATTGCAGGCGGCGCCGGGAAAACGCCCGTGACTCTGGCCACCGTGGCACACCTGCAAGCCCGTGGCTTTACGCCCGGCATCATCTCGCGTGGCTATGGCCGCAGCGCTGACGATTGCCGTGAGGCCACAGCCCAATCTCTGCCACAAGACGTGGGCGATGAACCTTTGCTGATGGCCCGCACCAGCGGTGTGCCCGTGTTTGTGGCACGCCAGCGCATCACCGCCGCCCGCGCTTTGCTGGCGGCTTACCCGGCTACCAACGTCCTCGTATGCGACGATGGCCTGCAGCACCATGCCTTGGCTCGCGATGTACAGGTGTGCGTGTTCAACAGCGAAGGCATTGGCAATGGCTGGCTGCTGCCTGCTGGCCCTTTGCGCGAGCCCTGGCCGCGCCCAGTGACCGCGGTATTGCATGCAGCGCCACAACCGCCGCAAGGCACGCCGGCAAGCACCCCCAGTTTTCTGCTGCAGCGCCAGCTGGCACCCTTTGCTGTACGCAGCAATGGCACCCGCGTAGCACTGTCTGATTTGCAAGGCCAAGCGCTACACGCCTTGGCCGCCATTGCCCGGCCCGAAGAGTTTTTTGCCATGCTGCGCGCCATGCCTCTGAACGTTGTCAGCACCGAAGGCTTACCCGATC